>DCSU01000137.1:18478-29157 GCA_002325785.1 Bacteroidales bacterium UBA1458
CATCGTCATCAAGCTGGAGAACCTAGAGCCGCCCAGACCACTGACTCATGATCTCTTCCGGAGCTTCGCCATAGCATGCGGTGTCACCGTGGAGCAGGTACTCATTAATAAGCTCCGTGAAGGTATCTTCTATTCCGAGATCATCTGCACCGACGGCGAGCGACGGTTTCAGATCGACTCCCGCACCTCCGATGCTGTTGCCCTGGCCCTGAGATTCGAGTGCCCCATATTCATCGAACCGCAGATACTCAATGAGGCCGGCATTGTCATGAATGCCACCACAGATGAGGAGCAGAAGAAGCAGGGCGAGCCGATGAGGGAAAAGAAACCGCCTGTATTAAACCAATTTGGCGAGTTTACTCATGACGAACTCAAGGATATGCTCTCTGAAGCCATCAGCCGCGAAGACTATGAACAGGCAGCAGCCATCCGTGATGAGATGGCCAGAAGAAAAGGGAAATCATAAAAAATCAGGAAAGCTGGAGGATCGCAGGGCTCCCGGGGAGAATGGGTAGCAAGGATAGTCCGTGCCACCGGAAACAACTGTAACGCATTATGAAACAATATCTTGATCTGCTCAGCCATGTACTGGAGCATGGTGTTGAAAAAGGAGACCGCACCGGAACAGGAACCATAAGTACATTCGGTTACCAGATGCGGTTCGACCTTTCTGAGCGGTTCCCCATGATGACCACAAAGAAGCTGCACCTTAAGTCGGTCATTCATGAACTGCTATGGTTCCTGAGCGGCAGCACAAATGTTAAATACCTTCAGGAGAACGGAGTCAGAATCTGGAACGAATGGGCCGATGCTGACGGTAACCTGGGCCCCGTCTACGGATACCAGTGGCGTTCATGGCCGTCAGCTGACGGGAGGTCAATTGACCAGATAACGGCAGTGGCCCGCTCCCTGAAAAACAATCCGGACTCACGCAGACACATTGTCTCAGCATGGAATGTGAGTGAGCTTGATAAGATGGCCCTGCCTCCATGCCATATACTCTTCCAGTTCTACGTGGCAGGGGGGAGGCTTTCATGCCAGCTCTACCAGCGCAGCGCCGACATTTTCCTCGGGGTGCCCTTCAACATTGCATCATACTCGCTGCTGACAGTGATGATGGCACAGGTGACGGGTTATAAGCCCGGCGAGTTCATTCATACCCTGGGCGACGCTCATATCTATCTCAATCATCTTGATCAGGTAAGGCTCCAGCTTACACGTGAGCCCCGCACACTGCCGGTGATGACAATCAACGGTGAGATCAATGACATTCTCTCATTTAAATATGAGGATTTCTCCCTCACGGGATATGATCCTCATCCGGCCATAAAAGGCGAAATATCTGTCTGACATGATAACCATAATAGTCGCTATCGACAGAAACAACGCTATCGGGTATAATAACGGCCTGCTGGCCCACATCCCGGGTGACCTCCGTAGGTTCAGAGAGATCACTATGGGCCATTGCCTGATAATGGGCAAGAAGACCTGGGAGTCGCTGCCAGTTAAACCCCTGTCCGGTCGCAGTAACATAGTTCTGACCGATAATGAGCTCGACTGTTTTGATTGCGCTGCAACTGCACGTTCCATTGATGAGGCCCTGGCACTCTGCGAACCGGGAAAAGAGGTCTTCATCATCGGGGGCGGATCAGTCTACAGGCAGTTCATGCCCATCGCACACAGGCTTATGGTGACACATATTCACAAAGAATTCGAGGCTGATACTTTTTTTCCTGAAATAAATCCTTCTGATTGGTATGAATCTGAAAAAGAGGATTTTATAGCAGAAGATCCGTCTGTTATCAGCTTTTCCTATGCCACATATCTGCGGCGGAAGTAACTTTTTTTTCATAATGGCGTTAAACCCTGTGTGCTTTCTGTAGTCTCAGAAATACAAACACACAAAACACTTAACAAACTCAATTATGAAAGCAAAGTCGCTAATCCTAGTTATGATCCTCGCGGCACTCGTCATGACATCATGTCAGAAGTCGGAACCGCTTGAGACAACCAGCCTTGAAGCAGCTGATGACGCTGCCCTGTCAGAGGCACTGTTTGATGATGTATTTACCTCACTGGAGATTGCATCCGGAATGGCCGAGGCTGATTTAAAATCCGCCACTGTGCTGGACACCTGTCCGCTTATAACGATCACTTCTGCAGGACCTGATTTCTGGCCCCGGAACATCGTGATTGATTACGGTACTGGCTGCGAAGGTCTATATGACGTTGTACGCAGCGGGAAGATAATTATTACCCTGTCAGGGCCCAGGCGCGATGTCGGCTCGGTAAGAAGCGTGACCTTTCTGGACTATTATGTCAACGGGGCGAAGGTTGAAGGGACCAAGACCGTGACAAACCTCGGGCCGAACAATAATCAGAATGTTGTTTTCGGCGTGGAGCTCACCGGCGGAATGATTACCTTCCCTGACGAGAAGACCATTACCCATGAGTTCGAGCGTCAGAGAGAATACATAGCAGGATATGCCACCTGGAATCCGTGGGATGACAAGTGTCTTATCTCGGGTTCGGCATCAGGAACCAATCTTAATGGCCTGGGTTATACCCACACAATTGTCAACTCCCTTGAGTGGCATGCTGCCTGCAGGTTCCCGGTACGTGGTACCATTGGATTTGAGATAGAGGGCATTGAGGCATTTGATCTCGATTACGGCAACGGTGAATGTGATGCTACCGCTACTCTTTCAAGGGGCGATGAATCGAAAGAGATTACACTCCGCTTCCGTCATCCGAAGTATATGACAATATAGTTTGTGTCCACACATAGAACAGTAGCATACAGCTACCCTGCATAAGGAGATAAAAAAATTCCGGCCTGAGACGCCGGAATTTTTTTTATGATGCCTTGAGGATTTTCATGTCGACCCTCTCCAGCTTGTGGGAGGCATATTCGGTTGTGACGGAGAACTCTTTTGTATCGCCTGACGGAAGCTCGAACATGGCATCCATCATGATGGCCTCGCATATGGCGCGCAGGCCCCTTGCTCCAAGCCTGAATTCCACTGCCTTATCCACGATGTAGTCAAGCGCTTCGGGAGTAAAGGTAAGCTCAATGCCGTCCATGGCAAACAGTTTGATATACTGCTTGGTGATGGCGTTCTTCGGATCGGTGAGAATAGCTCTCAGCGCCTTTGCATCTAGGGGTGAGAGATGTGTCAGCACCGGCAGGCGGCCAATTATCTCGGGAATGAGGCCGTATGCGCGCAGATCCTGCGGGGCAATGTACTTGAGGAGATCAGCCTTGTCATAATGGTCACGCGAACGGCTGGCCGTATACCCGACAACGGTTGTATTCAGCCTGTGGGCTATCTTCTTTTCAATCCCTTCAAAGGCTCCACCGCATATAAAGAGGATGTTTTTTGTATCAACCGGGATCATCTTCTGTTCCGGGTGCTTCCTCCCGCCCTGAGGGGGTACATTAACTATTGCACCCTCAAGAAGTTTCAGGAGACCCTGTTGCACACCCTCACCGGAGACGTCGCGCGTGATGGAGGGGTTATCTCCCTTGCGTGCAATCTTGTCGAGCTCGTCAATGAACACAATTCCTTTCTCGGCAGCCTTTACGTCATAGTCGGCGTTCTGCAGCAGGCGCGTAAGCAAACTCTCTATGTCTTCACCCACATATCCCGCCTCGGTAAGCACAGTGGCATCAACGATGGTGAAAGGCACATGAAGCATCCGGGCAATGGTACGTGCCAGAAGGGTCTTGCCTGTACCAGTCTCGCCTACCAGGACGATGTTTGACTTTTCAATCTCAACATCATCATTGTCATTTCTCTGCATCAGCCTCTTATAGTGGTTGTATACGGCCACGGAGAGAATCTTTTTGGCCTTGTCCTGCCCTATTACATACTGATCCAGGAAGGTCTTAATCTCTGCCGGCTTGCGAAGCTTTATGCTGTCAAGGCTGAAACTCGATTTGCTTCCAAGCTCTTCAGCCATTATGTTGTGAGCCTGCTCAATGCAGTGGTCGCAGATATGGCCCTCGAGACCCGCTATGAGCAGGTTCGCCTCCTTCTTTGTCCGGCCGCAGAATGAGCATTTATCCATCAGTGGAAATTATTTCTTTGTTCTTAAAAGGACCTCATCGATCATTCCGTACTCCTTCGCCTCGGATGCCGTCATCCAGTGGTCGCGGTCAGCATCTTTCTCCACCTTCTCAAGCGATTGGCCGGTATGCAATGCTATGACCTCGTAAAGTTCCTTTTTAATCTTCAGTATCTCTTTTACAACTATCTCTATGTCAGATGCCTGTCCCTCTGCACCTCCCATTGGCTGATGAATCATTACCCGCGAGTGTTTCAGTGCGGATCTCTTGCCCTTGCTGCCGGCGGTGAGAAGTATGGCGCCCATTGAGGCGGCCATGCCCGTGCATATTGTGGCAATGTCGGCACTGATATACTGCATGGTGTCATAGATGCCCATGCCGGCATGAACGGCACCGCCGGGCGTGTTAAGATAGATCTGTATATCCTTGCCCGGATCTGCCGAATCAAGATAGAGAAGCTGAGCCTCGATGATATTTGCGACATAGTCGTCTATAGGCAAACCGAGGAATATTATGCGGTCCATCATAAGACGGGAGAAGACGTCCATGGAGGCCACATTCAGCTGACGTTCCTCAATGATTGTAGGCGAGATGTAACCGTTGCTTGCCGATATATAGCGGTGCATTGTAAGGCTGCTGATACCGAAACGGTCAGCGGCATATTTTTTAAAATCTTTAATATCTGACATAATTATCTTTATTGGTTGAATTCCAAATATACGAAATTCCACCCTTTAGGTTTCAATTCTTCTCAAAGAGCTTGTTGAACTCCTCAGCAGAGACATTCTTGTCATCGACCTTTATGGCTTCAATAACGGTATTTAAAACTCTGGTATCCAATACTTTCTCTGCAATGCGTCGGGCGTCATCCTCCTTTTTAAGCATATCTTTTGCAAATGATGTGATCTGCTCGTCGGTAGCGTAGTAAAGGCCGTACTGAGAGAACTGTGCCCGGGTAAATTCCCTGGCTTCGTCAAGGATCTCCTCATCGGTGATCTTTATCTCATTGTCTTTTGCCACCCTGTTCTTGATAAGCTGCCAGCGCAGGTCGTCACGGAAATGGTCCCAGTCCTTTTCAATTTCTTCCGGGGTTGTTTTGTCATTCACCCTGACCAGCCATTTTTTCAGGAACTCTTCCGGCAGATCAAAGGGTATCTTCTGGAGAAGCATGTCACGGGCGTCGGTACGCAGTTTAAATTCAGTCTCGCGGCTGAAGTATTCCTTTATCTCCTCTGTCACCCTGGCTTCGAACTCTTCTACTGAGCTGACTTTGCCTTCACCGTAGACCTTATCCCAGAGAGCCTGATCGTTTTCTGCCGGCATGAAGCGTGACACCTCTTTTATGGTGATGGTAAACGATCCGTTGAGATCCTTGACCTCATCCTTCTGCTTCTTGAGAATTCCGGCTATCTCGTAGTCGTTAGGGAATGCCGTACGGATATCGAAGGTAACTGTGTCGCCTTCCCCTTTACCAATAAACTCTTTTTTAAGTGTTTCGTCTTTCACCAGGTCAACAGAGAGAGTGGCATCGTCATTGGTAATGCTGCTGTCAGCCGAGGTTACTGTGCCCTTGAGCATATCCTTCGCCTCCGACTTTTCCATTTTTATGAATTCGCCGTTCCTGCGCGCATAGTTGTCTACATAGTCCGCAATCATTTTGGCATCGGGCTCAATGAGGTAACGGGTTAGCTTCTGCTTTTTAGAGAGGTTGACCTCGAACTCAGGTGCCAGGCCCAGTTCGAAGGTGAAGCTGAACTCCTCGGATTTTTCCGGATCGAATGAGTGCTCATCGTTTTTCGGGATGGGATCGCCAAGGATGTCAAGCTTCTCATTTTTGATATAATCAGAGAGGCTCTCTGACACAAGGTTATTGATCTCATCGACAAGGACGCCGGTGCCGTACATCTTCCTGATCATGGTGAATGGTACGTGTCCGGGGCGGAACCCCTTTACAGAGGCTGTCCTTTTGTATTCCCTGAGCTTTTTGTCAACTTTTTCTTCGTAATCTGTCTTGACGATATTTATCCTGACTGTTGCGTTCAGTGCGTCAATGTTCTCTCTGGTGACATTCATTCTTTAAAAGTTTACTATCGATTTAAAAAACCGCCATAACCTCCGCCTGCCTTGTCAGGCCCGGTCCGTATTGTATTGGGTGAGGCGAAACCGGCCAGCTGTCAGAGCGGTCCTGATATTTAGTGCGGATGAAGGGACTCGAACCCTTACGCCCTGAGGCACAAGATCCTAAGTCTTGCTCGGCTACCAATTACGACACATCCGCAAAATGTGGCGCAAAATTAGTAAATATTACGAAGTTACAAAAGCCGGGAGCTTAATTTACCTCCTGAGCTCGAAGTTCTTACCCAGATATACACTTCTTACCTGCTCATCATCAGCAAGCTGTGTGGCTGTGCCCTGTTTAAGTATCTTACCCTCGAAGAGGAGGTAGGCGCGGTCAGTGATGGATAGGGTCTCGTGGACGTTATGGTCAGTGATGAGGATGCCTATGTTTTTGTCTTTCAGGTGGGAGACGATCATCTGGATATCTTCCACTGCAATAGGGTCGACGCCTGCGAAGGGTTCGTCAAGGAGAATGAATCTGGGCTTCAGTGCCAGTGCGCGGGCTATCTCGGTACGGCGCCGCTCGCCGCCGGAGAGCTGCGTGCCAAGGCTCTTGCGTATGCGTGTGAGGCCGAACTCTTCCAGCAGTAACTCCTGGCGTTCTTTCCGTTCCTCCTTTTTCATGTCTGACAGCTCCATTACAGCCATCAGATTGTCTTCCACGCTCAGCTTACGAAAGACAGAGGCCTCCTGTGCCAGATACCCTATACCCAGCCTTGAGCGGCGATACATAGGAAAGCCGGTGATCTCGGTATTGTCAAGCCATATCTGTCCGCCGTTGGGCCTTATCAGTCCCACAATCATGTAGAATGTTGTTGTCTTGCCGGCTCCGTTGGGGCCCAGCAGTCCGACAATCTCGCCCTGCTCCACCTCAACAGAGACCTCGTTGACGACGGTGCGGGTCTTGTAACGTTTTACCAGGTTTGTGGTGTGGAGTTTCATCACTTTAGGAATTGATAAATAAGGTTTGATAGCTTGTCACGCACAGCGGGAGAACACCCTTACTTTTGTTCCGGTTGCCTTTGCGTCTTTGTTCTCTTGAGAAAGGGTGATTCATCTTATTATTGTTAGGCGTTGGCCCCTGCGGCGGCGGCATCAGCTGCCGCATCATCTTCAGCACGCTTCCTTATGACCCTTGCAGCAATAAAGATACTAACTTCGTACAACAGGACCAATGGTATGGATACCAGGATGAGGCTGAAGACGTCAGGCGGGGTGATCACCGCTGCCACGATGAGAACCAGCACAATAGCATGCCTTCGGTACTTGCGCATGAACTCAGGGGTGACAACCCCTATGCGGGCAAGGAAAAAGACAACAATAGGCAGCTCAAAGGTAATACCGGCAGACAGCGCCACGGAGGTGATTGAACTGATATAGGAGGTGATGTTTATCTGGTTGGCTACGATGTCACTCACCCGGTATGTCCCAAGGAAATTGATTGACAACGGAGTAATGATGAAGTAACCGAAGAGGATTCCTGTCAGGAACAGTAGTGAAGCCATGAATACTGCTCCCCGGGCATATTTCCTCTCCTTTTCATAGAGGGCAGGACGGAAAAATGACCAGAACTCCCAGAAGACATAGGGAAACGCCATGATCAGTCCGGCTACAAGCGATATATTTATATGTGTTGTAAACTGGCCTGACATCTTGATGCTGATGAGCTCAATAGGATCCTGGTTGATACACAGCGCCGGTGCATCGACTAATTCGGCCAGGCGGCAAAGCAGACTGTTTGTGATAAAGTCAGGATTGTTGGGAGCGAGGATGATCTTGTCAAAAATGATGTTCTTGAACATGAAAGCAACTATGGCGCCCACCACAACGGCAATGAGTGCCCTGATGATATGCCATCTGAGCTCCTCAAGGTGCTGGAGAAAGGTCATTTCACCGTCTGTACTCTTATTTTGGTTGTGGCTGCGGGCCATGAGTGGCGCCTTATTTAAAGCGTGTAAAGATGCTAAATCTTACGGTTCAAAACAATACCCCGGAGACTGCGGAGACAGAAACAGATATATCTTGTTAATAATAAAAAGATTTGATTGCTAATTTAATTTGCGTTAAATTTGAGATAAGGGTAATACGACTATAAACACATTTCGTAACTTGTTATATCAATTTGATTCTGTTTAATAAAAGGGGGATGAGGGGTAATTCAAAATATACTGATGCTTCCATACATGATTATCTGAAGCGTTATTTTGGTTTTGACATGTTCAAGGGCAATCAGGAGGGGATAATCAGGAGTGTTCTTGACGGGGATGATACTTTTGTGCTGATGCCCACCGGCGGCGGGAAGTCGCTCTGCTACCAGCTCCCCGCGGTGATGATGGAAGGAACCGCGGTGGTTATCTCCCCGCTGATAGCGCTGATGAAGAACCAGGTTGACGCCATGCGCAACTTTAATACCACCGATGACGTCGCACATTTCCTCAACTCCTCGCTCACCAAGACCGCCATTGCCAAGGTCAGGCAGGATGTGACGCATGGTAACACCAAGCTGCTCTACGTGGCACCGGAGTCACTGACAAAGGAGGAGAACATTGAGTTCCTTAAAAGTATAGAGGTATCGTTCTACGCTGTTGATGAGGCTCACTGCATTTCCGAGTGGGGTCACGATTTCAGGCCTGAGTACCGCCGGATACGTCCCATTATCGATACCATCACCCGTGCGCCTATCATAGCACTCACAGCAACGGCCACACCCAAGGTGCAGCATGACATACTTAAGAATCTTGGTATCAGTGACGCAGCGATCTTCAAGTCGTCATTCAACAGGCCCAACCTCTATTATGAGGTGAAGGCCAAGCAGGATGCTTCGAGGGAGATAATCAAGTACATCAAGAACAATTCAGGCAAGTCAGGCATCATCTACTGCCTCAGTCGCAAGAAGGTGGAGGAGCTTGCCGAGACTCTCAAGGTCAATGATATCAAGGCGCTGGCCTATCATGCCGGGATGGACTCGCAGACGCGGACCATGAACCAGGACAAGTTCCTGATGGAGGATGTGGATGTGATTGTGGCCACCATTGCCTTTGGCATGGGCATTGACAAGCCGGATGTCAGGTATGTCATCCATTATGACATGCCCAAGAGCCTTGAGGGTTATTACCAGGAGACAGGCCGTGCCGGCCGCGACGGCGGGGAGGGGAGGTGCATAGCCTATTACAGCTATGATGATATTGTCAAGCTGGAGAAATTCATGCAGGGTAAGCCGATAGCTGAGCAGGAGATAGGTAAACAGCTTCTGCTGGAGACCGTCTCATATGCGGAGTCATCCACCTGCCGGCGCAGGATACTCCTGCACTATTTCGGCGAGGAGTATCATCAGGAGAACTGTGAGGCGTGTGATAACTGCCTCCATCCCAAGACACAGTTCGAGGGTCAGGATTTTGTTGTCAGCATGCTGGAGACAGTGCTGGCGGTGAAGGAGAAGCATAAGGCTGATCATATTGCCAAGATCCTTGCCGGCACCATGAACTCTGCCATCAAGTCGTACAAGCACCATAAGCTTGAGACCTTCGGCATTGATTCGGAGAGGGACGAGCGATTCTGGAATATGGTCATCAGGCAGGCGCTGATAAACAAGCTGCTGAACAAGGACATTGAGAACTATGGTCTGTTGGGGTTAACGCCAAAAGGGCATCAGTTCCTTGAGGAGCCGCAGAGCTTCATGCTCAATGAGGACCATGATTATACCGAGACCGATGATGAGGAGGCCTCCTTCGGGGCGCGTACCGCTGCAGCTGACGAGGAGCTGCTGAGCATACTGAAGGATCTCAGGAAGAAGATCTCGAAGCAGGCGGGCCAGCCACCCTACAACATTTTCCAGGACCCGTCTCTGGAGGAGATGGCGATTCAATACCCCGTCACTATAGAGGAGTTGCAGAACATCACGGGCATCGGTGCCGGCAAGGCACAGAGATATGGAAGGGAGGTTGTGGAGGTCATTGCCAGTTATGTGGCCGAGAAGGAGATCATCAGGCCGCAGGATATGGTTGTCAGGTCTGTGGTGAACAAGTCGGGACTGAAGGTATACATCATTCAGAGTATTGACCGGAAGATGCCTTTTGAGGATATAGCGAGTGCAAAAGGCCTTGAGTACGAGGATCTGCTCTCTGAGATCGAAGCTATAGTCAGCTCGGGCACCAAGCTCAGCATTGATTATTATGTAAATGCGGTCATTGATGAAGACCGTCAGCAGGACATCTACTCTTATTTCATGGAGGAGGCAGAGAGCGGGTCTCTGGAGGAGGCCATCCAGGAGCTGGCTGGCGAGTTCGAGGAGGAGGAGATCAGGCTGGTGCGCATCAAGGTGTTGTCGGAGGGGAACTAGCTTAGGCAGTAGGCAGTTGTTGTAAATAATTGATTAACTGAAGACTGTGGACTGTGGACTGGAGAAGGTATGTTTTCCATTTCATTTCTTTTGCTTGCCCAAAAGAAACGAAACAAAGAAAAGGGCAGCCACAGATCTTTTTCGGGAGATCCA
>DCSU01000157.1 GCA_002325785.1 Bacteroidales bacterium UBA1458
GACAATCGAAAATCTGAAATCGAAAATTCTTCTACTGCCTATTGCCTACTCCCCACTGCCTACTGCCTTTAAAGAAATACGCCTTCTGCCTCCTCTTTTCCCCGATGTCACGTGCCACATATACCTTCTTTCCGGTGTAAGGGTCGAAACCGAGATAGTACATCGCCGTGGCCAGCGTCATGGGCGTCGGTGTGAAGTCCTGAACCTGCTCGGGATGCATCCCCATCTCACCCAGCTCCCGAGCCAGGCCGCTCATCTTCTCCTCGGTAGTCCCGGGATGGGCGGAGATGAAATATGGTATCAGCTCATATTTAAGCCCGTTGCTGCGAATGATATCCGCGAACCGCTCCCGCAGTTTTTTGAAGTGCCTGAATGAGCTTTTCCGCATCAGGTACAGTACATCATCGTCAGTATGTTCTGGTGCAACCTTGAGTCTTCCGCTGGTATGATTCACAATCAGCTCCTTTAGGTACTGCTCCTCGGCTGCCCCTGCAGATTTATTATAGTCCCTCATCAGCAGGTCATACCTGACGCCACTGCCTACGAATGCCTTTTTGATGTATGGCAGGGCATTGACCTTGCGATAAAGGGCAGTAAGTTCGTGATGGGAGGTGTTAAGATTATCGCATACTGATGGCCAGATACATGACGGACGTCCGCATTTCATGCACCTCTCCTTATCTTTCCCCGCCATCCTGTACATATTGGCTGAAGGCCCGCCAAGGTCAGACAGGTAGCCCTTGAATCCGTCCATCTTGCTGATCCGTTCCACCTCCCTCATAATGGAGGCTTCACTGCGGCTGCTTACGAACTTTCCCTGGTGAGCGGCAATAGCGCAGAAGCTGCATCCCCCGAAACAGCCCCTGTGGATATTCACTGAGAACCGGATCATCTCCCAGGCCGGGATGGGTCCCTTTTTGGCGTACCGGGGGTGAGGCGCATAATTGAACGGCAGGTCATAGACGGCGTCGGCCTCAGCCCCGGTAGCTGCAGGATACGGTGGATTGACCACTAGCACCCTGTCGGCGTACTGCTCAGTCAGCCTTACCGGTCTCATGCTGTTGCTGGTCTTCTCAAAAAGGATAAAATTCTCAGCATATGCTTTTCTAGATGCGAGTGCCTCATGCCATGGGTGCATCTTCATATCCTTCACGCCGGGCAATGGCTGCAGTGACTCACCGGCGTTCAACAGGAAGGCTGACTGAGGGAGATCATATATCCGGTCTGCCCTCTCTCCACCAATGACACGCCTGGCCAGCTCCGCCACTGCCTTCTCGGCCATGCCGTAGATCAGAAGGTCAGCACTACCGGAGACCAGTATGGAGGGTTCGAGTGCATTCTTCCAGTAATCGTAGTGCATCAGCCGGCGCATTGATGCCTCTATGCCCCCTGTCACCACCGGTGTTGAAGGGAACAGCTTCTTAAGTGCCTGTGTGTATACCACAGTGGCATAGTCAGGCCGGAAGCCTGATACCCCGCCAGGGGTGTAGGCGTCGTCTGACCGGAGTCTCCTGGCAGCCGTGTAGTGATTGACCATGGAATCCATGTTTCCGGCAGTCACAGCAAAGAAATAACGGGGTGTGCCCATCTTGCTGAAGTCGCGCAGGTCATCCTGCCAGTTGGGCTGGGGCACTACGGCCACCTTCATGCCCGCTGCCTCCAGAACCCTGACAATGACCGCCGCACCAAAAGAGGGATGATCTATATAAGCATCACCGGAAAAGAGAATCACATCTGGCCGTTCCCACCCCAGTGCCTCCATCTCCTTCTTTGATGAGGGCGGCCATGAGAGCTCGCTTTTTTCCCTGCTTTTCACGTCCCCAAGTTACATAATATACATAACTTGCCTTTAGAAGTGCTAAAAAAGAGCTACCTTCATCCTCACCGGTCAATGGTTATTATAAAGTCAATATATCCCATACGCAAAGCAGGCAGGGCAATTGTCCTTCTGCTACTGATGACATTCACCTCAATCTCTCCATCCCTTCTTAACGGGCAGGATCCGCCGCCCAGACCAAAGCTCGGACTGGCTCTCAGCGGCGGCGGGGCGAAAGGGCTGGCACATATCGGGGTTCTGATGGTGATGGAGGAGGCAGGACTGACGCCTGATTATATTACCGGTGTCAGCATGGGCAGCATCGTTGGCGGGATATACGCCATGGGCTATTCACCGGACAGTATCGCAACAATTTTTCGGGCATTCGACTGGGACGCCGCCCTATCTGACAGAATACCTGAAAATAAAATCATCTTCCTTGAGAAGCGCCACTACTTTAACAGCATCCTCTCGCTGCCCATCACCCGCAATGCCATCAAGATACCATCAGGGCTCATTAACGGACAACAGATAGAGAGCGGACTGAACTATTACCTATGGCCTGCCGCCGGCATCTCTGACTTTTCGCAACTGCCTGTCCCCTATCTCTGCCTGGCGACCGATGTGATTACCAGTAAAAAGGTGGTGTTCAGGAGCGGATACCTCCCTGATGCCATCAGGGCAAGCATGTCGATTCCGACTGTCTTTACTGCAATAAGGACTGACACTGCAGTGCTCGTTGATGGCGGCGTAGTAAGGAATTTTGCCGTCACCGAGCTCCGTGAGATGGGCGCCGACATTGTCATCGGGTCATATGTCAGCTTCAGAGGCGCCTCGGAGAAGGACCTTGAATCAGCTTACGGCATCCTTAAACAGATCGGATTCCTGACAAGCCTGGCCGACTTCGAGGAGCAGAAGCGTCTCACTGACATTATGATAGAGCCGGACATGAAGGATTATTCCACAATGTCATTCTCCGATGTCGATTCCCTCATCAACAGGGGCTACCGCGAAGCCCTGAAATATAAAGATCAGTTCATCAGCCTGGCAAACTCTCTTAATGCTATGGGTCCGGGGAGAGAGATGACCCGGCTTCCTGACATCAGCTACTATGAGTTCGACCGTATAAGGGTGACCGGAAACAGTATTATAAGCGATGCGCAGATCATCGGTGTACTGGATATTCAACCCGGACAGCGTGTTGAGAGGGATATGCTTGCAGAAAGGATTGAACTGCTATACGGTAAGGCATGGTTTGAAAAGGTGAAATACCGGATCATCCCACACAATGATACGCTTATTCTTGAGATTGATTGTATTGAGCGTCCCCAGGCAATGCTTTACGGCTCACTACATTATGACCCTGCACTGAGCTCGGGGGTAGTGCTTAACCTGTCGGTAAGAGACCTCATCACCCCCAGTTCGGTAATAAACGCCGAATCATTTATCGGACAATACTACCGTTTCAGGCTCGGCATCATGCAATTCATTGACAGGAGCCAGAAGTTCGGCGTGGAAGCAACATTTTATACTGACAATACCCGACTTCCCATTGTCCGGCTCAGGAACGAGACAGGCCCGATGCTCAGCCAGAACATCATAACGGGTCTCTCACTGAGCAAAAGACTAAGCCTTAATCATCTGATGACCCTGTCTGCAACTATTGAAGATCAACAACTTATCCCGGACTACATCACCACCACCGATATCCGGAAGCTCTCCCATGACTATCTCAGGTTCGCGTACGGATACCAGGCAAACACCCTTGATTACAAGCACTTCCCTAACCATGGCACTATTTATTGCCTGTCAGCTTCCTCGGCGAAACTATATAGGGGCACAATCAAGACTGAAACCGGTAAGGAAATCTTCAACGCCGGTGATGAATCGGCCTTCTCATTTGACCGTTTCTACACTGCGAGGGCCTCCATTAAAAGCTATGTCTCCCCGTCACGGAGGGTGACACTAAATTTCGGTGGTGAGCTTCTCATGGTCTCGGCTGCTGACTCCATAACTTCAAACAATAACCTCTTCTACCTGGGCGGCCTTGACCCGGTGACCGACCGTTCAATACAAGCAACAGGATTTCATGCCAACCAGATAGCAGTAAAAGCACTCGGCGGCATTACTTTCGGCACTGACCTTGAAATAGCAACCGATCTGCACCTCACAATTAGCGGAAATATCTTCGCCCTGAAGGAGCCTGAACGAATGCAGGGGGCCTCTTTACTGGCAGGCTGGGGAATAGGATTGGGATATATGAGCATTGCCGGTCCAATACGCATAGGAATAATGCATGGCATCTATGAAAAGGAGCTTCTGTACAAGCAGGTAAAGGGTTACGTCAGCATAGGCTTTAATTTCTGAAAAGTAACGGTGGCCTGATTGTTGCACTTTACACCGCGGCTCAGTTATCTGCCCGTAAACGATGAATACCAACACCATAATTCTTCAGCATAAAAGAGTCTGCAACCTTGTGGTCCGCCGCAAGGTCAGGCAGAGCTTTGACATAATAGCTGATATGCTTGAAAATGTATCTGTTGTAGGACTCAGGGATGAGTTCAGTGCACTGCAGACCACCTACATGAACATCCTCAGATACACCGTTGACGGTATCAATGACCGNNGACCCGGAACGGCAGAAGATCTACATTAAACTATTGCAGAATATCCTGAACCTGAATGACAGAATAAAACAGGACATTTTGGCACATCAATCTGGATGGTACACGTATTCTGTCAGAGCGAGGGAACTGAAAGAGGAACGCTTAAGAAGAGGAAACATAGTACAGAGTGTTGACAACCTGGTATTTAAGTCGCGACTCGACGACCTCCTTGCATCTGCAGAAATCGAAAAGTCCGAACCGGAAAGTGCCAGGCTAGAAGAGACCGAGCGTCTTTCGGGCATCATCTTCAATCACTTATGGCTGAACGACTACTACGGAGAGGCAGAAGAAAGTTTGATGGAAATCCTTCTCCGTTCGGAGAGGTTCCAGTGGTACGATCTTGCATCATTCGTCAGCGCTATAACTCTCAGCAGCCTCCGTATATGGGACCCGGCAAAGATACGGCTACTTGCTAAACTCACTTCTGAGGCCAACCCGCATGTAGCCGGTAGGGCACTTACAGGTCTCATCTTCAGTCTGTACTCATATGATGACCGTCTCAGCCTCTATCCCGAGGTCATGCAGACAGTCCGCAAACTGGCTGAACTGTCCAGCTTCAGGGAGCAGTGCCGTATGGTGGTACTGCAGGCCATAAGATCACGCGATACTGAGAAACTGAGCAAGAGAATGAATGAGGAGATTCTACCGAAGGTGGTGAAGCTGAAACCGCGGATAGAAGAAAAGCTCGACCTCGACAAGATTCTGGGAGAAAACCCTGAGGAGGGGCAGAACCCCGACTGGTCCGCCATGTTCAGCGGCTCTGAGGAGATGTACAAAACCATGGAGGAGCTAACCAACCTCCAGATGGAAGGATCAGATGTCTACATGTCAGCATTCTCCGGACTCAAGAGGTTTGACTTCTTCAGGGAAATGCGCAACTGGTTCATACCCTTCTATCCTGACCATACAGCCGTTGATGCCATCTTCAGGGACGAGATCCTCGGCCCGGGAATCAATGAACTGGCGGAAGCACTTTTCAGGACACCATTCATATGCAACTCCGACAAGTTCTCACTGATCCTTAACATGAAGTACCTCCCGTCTGACCAGAAAAGCCTGATGCTGAAGGTATTCAGGATGGAACTCGAGGGACTTGAGCAGATGAAGTATGATAATGAGCTTACTGATCCGGCCGCCATCCTCAGGACAACAGTGACTCAATATGTTCATGATCTGTACCGGTTCTACAAACTGTCCGACTTCAGGAACGAATTTGATGATCTCTTTGCAAGCAGGCTTGATATATATAATGCATTATTCTTCAGGGAATTATGTAGCTCAACTGCCGATGACAGGTGGCTCGCCGACTATTTTTTCAGTAAGGAGTACTATGCAGATGCGCTGGCACTGTACCTCGCAATTATAAAGAGTGTTTCCGATGATGCAGAGCTGTATGAAAAAGCAGGTTATTGTTACCAGATGTCGGGAGAATACGAAAAGGCCCTGGAGATGTATTCCATGGCCTCCATTATTGACCCCAAGACCTGGACTCTGCGCAAGACCGGCCTTTGTCTCAGGAAGTTGAGCAGACCGGCAGAGGCACTGGATGTATATCTGCGCGCCCTCCAGAGCGAACCGGATGACATGAATACCATACTTATGACAGCCCGCTGTTGCCTTGACACCGGAAGGTATGAAGAGGCCCTCAAACACTTCTTCAGGGTGGAATACGAGAGTCCTGGAAATGTCAAGGTGCTCAGACCCATCGCCTGGTGTTATCTGGTGACCGGCAGGTTCAGCGAAGCAGAACGTTACTTTGAGAGACTGGCCGATACCGGCCTCACACCTTTTGACAGGATAAACATGGGGCATCTGGCCTTTTGCCAGGGAGAGCTCCGGAAAGCATCGGAAAATTACATTAGTGCAATTTCAGGAGGCGAAATGACCTCAGAAGCATTTATCAACATCTTCAATGAAGATATCCCTGTCCTTACATCTAACGGAGTCAGCGCCGACGATCTTCCTATCGTCCTCGATTACGTCCTGATGAGCCTGAAGTAAAAGGATAACCGACAGGAAACTGCTCGGTCTTCTCTTCCTGACCGGGCTGCTTCCGTGGCCTTTTGACCTCAATTGTCATATCCTTTCTGTAATGCATGACAAACATTCCCCTGTTCTCATAGCCGTTCATCCTGCTCTCACGTCTGAAGTCCGGGTCCAGGCAAAGCAGAGCCGGGTTGAAGATCCCGGGGTCCCTGAGGAAATCATCGCCACCAGTGGCAATCCCGCCAATAAAAAACCAAGCTATGTCAAACCCTCTCCATGCAAAACTCTCAGCCATGGGCTCAGTCCTGAACTTCCTCATGAAAGCCGACATGAACGACTTTGAGGCAGGTGAACTGAAGTCGATGTAGCTGCCTGCAGGTATAAACAGCTCCAGGTCATAATAATATCTCAGGTCAACAGTCTCAAGGCCTCCTATCTCAGGATAGCCAATGACTTTTATCTTATACTTGCGTGAAAGGCTGTGAAGCGTTGATAAGGTTGAACTTACAACCGGCGTACTGGTTGATCCAATAACTATTACATTCTCCCTTTCAGGATCGAGCAGATTATCTATTGAGGTGACCCCGCTGTAGGCGTTCCACCTAGATGTCAGTCCGGTGAACCAGAACGGTGTCAGGCTCGTGGAGTCAGCCTGGCCTTGCTCTGCCATCACATTCCTGACTTTCTCCCACAAAACGGAGGTAGCCGGATTATACATGGCACTGTCGCCATGGAGAAACACTACGTTGCTTCCCCGGTGTTCCCTCAGTTCACCTGCCATTATATCCTGGGCCACACTCTCCGACGGGAAGACACGGTACAGGGTTGGCCTGTTCTCAAGTATTTGGGGGTCACGGAGGGCAACAGGTGAAACGACCGGGATATTGCGCCCGGCAGCCCATGATGATACTTTCTCCAGGTTGTATGAATATACCGGACCAATTATCAGGTCCATATTATCAAGTGCATCGGACCATAGAAGCCTGTTGATACGTGCAGAGTCAGCAGCCGTATCGAAGACATCAAGCTCCACTGTCAGTCCGAGGGCACGGAGGCTGTCAACAGCGAGCAGTATTCCTTCATAGGTCTCAATAAATGGCAGGCTGCCCTCATATATCCAGCCACCTGATTTGTTCACCTCCCGGTATACCTTGTTGCCCTGGGCATCCTTCCTTGAGGAGTCAATCTCAGATCTTGAATTATTCTCATTTATGAAGAACGGCAGGAGTACCGCCACTTTCACGGTGCCGCTTAGCCTGCTGATCTCCGTTCTTGAATCCGTTACTGTAAATATCTCCGGTTCCTCAGTCACTGCAACCGTATCAGCAAGCAGGGTATCGGCAGCAGCAATATCAGCAACGGGCACCTGTGCTCTCTCCTCACGCTGTCCGGAAATTTTCTTTCGCGGAATCATTAGGACGTCACCCTCCTTAGGAAAGAGCATACCCTTATTGGCTCTCTTAAGGTCTCTGACTGATATGCCGTAACTATAGGCAATTGAGGCGGGCGTCTCCCCTCTTTTAACGGGATGATAGAGAAAACGCTCATCCTGTTTTTGTGGTGAAGGAACGGCCTGAACAGGTGTTCTAGATCCTGGCTGTACGGTTACAGCCCTAGTGGAAGTCTGAGTGCCGGGCGTGCCCTGCGGCTTTGATACCTGACTGTTGGTGCCGGCCTGCGAAAGACCTGAAGCCGGTACCCTGAGCACCTGGCCCTCCTTAATACCGTTGGCTTCAATGGCGTTCTCACGTGAAAGCTGGTCAACTGTTACACTGTATGCCTTAGATATTGAATAGAGTGTCTGCCCCTTCTCCACCTCATGCATGTAGTACACCTTCCCCTCTGACACAATCTTTTGCTTCGAGATCTCTACCAGCACCGGAACCGGAACCGAAACCGGCTCCTGGGCGCACATTACCGGAGGTAAGAGTGCTGCCAGCACCATCATCACTACCGGCATGAGCCGGTTAGTAAGCTTTATGTTATTTTTGTTCATCATGCAACTGAAAATCATTCATATTATATAGTCCCCGCTATCCTTATTTCAGGTCAGCAAGACACCCGATGACATTTCTCTCTATTCTCCGCAAGGGATCTTCTGTATCAGCCTTTACAAATTTCCTGCCGGTAATTTTCTCATAGAGTTCTATGTATCGTTCCGATATCTCTTCTACAAACTCAGGGGTCATCTCCGGGACCTTCTCCCCGCTTCTTCCCTGGAAGCCGTTTGCCATTAGCCACTCACGCACGAACTCCTTTGAAAGTTGCCGCTGCTGCTGGCCCTTGGCAAACCTCTCTTCGTAGCCGTCAGCATAGAAGTACCTTGAGCTGTCAGGGGTATGAATTTCGTCTATGAGATAGATCTTGCCGTCACGTTTCCCGAACTCATACTTGGTATCAACCAGTATCAGTCCCTGTCTGGCCGCTATATCGGAGCCACGGAGGAAAAGCTTCATGGAATAGTCCTCAAGCATACGGTACTCCGTCTCTGACACAAGCCCGGAGCTTATGATCTCAGCGGCGGATATATCCTGGTCATGCATACCATGTTCAGCCTTGGTGGTTGGGGTGATAAGCGGTTTCTCAAAACGCTGGTGCTCTCGCATTCCTTCAGGAAGCGGAATTCCGCATATCTCTCTGCCGCCCGACTTGTACAGTCTCCAGGAACTGCCTGTAAGGTATCCCCTGACAATCATCTCCACCGGATAGGTTTCGCACCTTACCCCGACAGTAACGTTCGGATCAGGGCTGGCGATGTTCCAGGTTGGGACGATATCACTTACCATCTCCAGAAACATTGCTGCTATCTGATTAAGAACCTGTCCTTTATAAGGGATTCCCTCCGGGAGCACAACATCAAAGGCCGAAATGCGGTCTGAGACCACCATAAGAAGGTGCTTGTCTTCAATATTGTAAACGTCCCTCACTTTACCCCTGTAAACGCTTCTCTGCCCGGGAAAATTGAAATCGGTTCTTGTAATAGCCTTTGCCATAGCATTTTATTTTGATTCCTTGTTTTCTTCGTGTCTGGTCTTTTCTTCGGTGTCATAGGCTCGCACGATATTCTTTACGAGTCTGTGCCTGACAATATCCCTCTCATCAAACCTTATCACCGAGATCCCCTCTATGCCACCCAGCAACCGTATTGCCTGTATCAGGCCCGAATCACTTCTCCTGGGCAGGTCTATCTGGGTGGTGTCACCTGTCAGGATGAACTTAGAGCTTACTCCCATGCGCGTAAGGAACATCTTTAACTGGCTGACGGTGGCATTCTGAGCCTCATCGAGGATAACGAAGCAGTTTTCCAGCGTCCGCCCCCTCATGAAAGCGAGAGGCGCAATCTGCACTGTTCCATCTTCTATCCATTGTTCCAGCTTACGAACCGGAATCATGTCATTAAGCGCATCGTAGAGAGGCTGCAGGTACGGATCAAGCTTATCTCGCATGTCACCCGGAAGGAATCCCAGTCTCTCACCGGCTTCCACTGCCGGCCGCGTCAGAACAATCTTCTTGACCTCATGATTCTTCAGGGCTCTCACTGCCAGGGCAATGGCGGTATAGGTCTTGCCGGTCCCGGCAGGGCCCTCTGCTATGATCAGGTCACTTGAAGCATATTCTTTTACCAGCTGTAACTGGTTTACAGTGCGGGCCCTTACAGGCTTGCCGTTGGTTCCGAAGACGAGGGCATCCTCAAACTCCCCGTTTGTGGCTGAACGCATATGGCCGTCATCGAGCATCAGCCGCTCAAGGTCTTCCTCCTCCAACCTGTTGTAGTGCCTGTAGTATTCGAGAAGTTCTGACATTTTACCGGCAAAAATAGCTACCTCCTCCGCCTCTCCGACACACTTGATCTCATTCCCCCGGGCTATAAGCCTTACTTTCGGGAAATAGCCCTGTATCTGGTCAAGAATCCTGTTATTGGCCCCCAGAATGACCACAGGATCTATCCCATCAAGCATTATCACTCTTTCCGTCATCCGCCTTGCTACTCTCTTCTCCTGGCTGCTGCCAGATTTTACGATCAGGGTCTTTTTTTAGAACTGCGCAATCGCAAAGTAAGTTTATTTTTTTCAGAAGACTATCTTTGCTGTAACAATTTTGGAATGGCACTTATCACACTGACAACCGAGTGGAGAGAGGATGATTTCTTCCATGGGATACTCAGGGGAAAACTCTCCTCAAGCTGTCCGGATGCCCTTGTTGTGAACAATGCCGGAGGAATCCCCCCGCTTAATATCATGCACGGGGCATTTGTAATCAGAAACACATTCACTCACTACCCTGAAGGAACAATACACCTTGTCTTTGTCAGCAGCGAAGGCTCAGGAAGACAACCCCACCTGGTTGTAAAAGCACGCGGACACTGGTTTATAGGTGCTGACAACGGCATATTCAACCTGATACTCAACTCCGAGCCTGACCTCATCATCAGCCTCAATAACCCTGATAACGATGATGAGATAACCTTGTTTGTAAGGGCTGCCGCAGCATTAGCCGCCTGTCAGCCGCCGGAAAGGCTGGGAGATCAGGTCTCTTCCCTCTCCGAGAGAGTGCCTCTCCGGGCAACCATTGACCGAAATGTCATAATTGGCAGTGTAATCTTCATCGACTCTTACGGAAATGCAATAACAAATATCACCCGTGAGATTTTCTCGAGAGTATTTGATGGAAGAGACTTCAGGATTCTGATAAAAAGCAACAAGTACTATACCGAAAAGATAAGCAGGCTTTACAGTGATGAGCCTGTTGGGGAGATCGTGACCCTATTCAACTCTCTTGACCTCCTGGAAGTATCGATCAACGGCGCCAACCTATGCCAGCTGTTCAGCGTCGATACCGGAGATGCTGTACGCGTGGAGGCAAGAAATGACGGCCGGGAAGGAACCGGCCTGTTTAAAAACTAAACCACAGATGAAAGAAAAGACTATCAGAGAATTTACCAGGCTGCTTGAGATTATGGACGAGCTGAGGGAGAAGTGCCCGTGGGACCAGAAGCAGACCAACCAGACACTGAGAAAACTTACGATTGAAGAGACATATGAACTTGCCGATGCCATTATCCGGGATGACAATAATGAAATCCGCAAGGAACTTGGTGACCTGATGCTTCACATTGTGTTCTACGCCAAGATAGGCGAGGAAAAGGGACTGTTTGACATGGGTGATGTCCTTGAGGGCATTAACGGTAAACTGGTATACAGGCACCCTCATGTCTTCGGCGATGTCAGCGTTACCAGGGGCGCCCGCGAAGTTGAGGAGAACTGGGAACAGCTGAAGATGACCGAACACTCTGAATACAAACCTGTCCTCTCAGGAGTGCCCACCTCACTGCCAGCCACCGTCAAAGCCAACAGGATCCAGGAGAAGGTAAGGGGTGTGGGCTTCGACTGGGAATCACGGGAACAGATTTGGGACAAGGTGACCGAAGAACTGGAGGAGCTGAAGCAGGAGGTTGCTGCAGGTAACAGGATTGATATGGAAGCCGAGTTGGGAGACCTCTTCTTCTCTGTCATCAATGCTGCACGCCTCTATGAAATTGATCCGGAGTCAGCCCTCGAAAAAACAAACAGGAAATTTATAAGCCGTTTCAACTACCTGGAACAGAAAACACTTGCGAAGGGACTTTCATTGCGTGACCTGACCCTTGACGAGATGAATGTCATCTGGGAGGAGGCAAAGCAGTTTGACAAACAACCGTAAATGTTTACTCTGAAAATTTATAACTAAGCATCTGGTAAACGACCTTTGCCGCCATGAAATCGGGTGCTTTGTTTGTTTCTGACGGACAGAGCTCAACCACGTCAAAACCCACAACATTTCTTTGCTTCAGTACGTCACGGAGGAAGAAGATCAGCTCCCTGTAATCAGGGCCTCCCGGTTCGGGTGTGCCGGTTGATGGCATCACTGACGGATCGAATACGTCGAGGTCAACAGTGATATATACATTTTCAGACAGCAGGCCCAGAGCCTTTTTGTAAAGCGATTTGTCAGCCCAAAGTTCATGAGCGTAGAATATCCTGTCGGCATCAACGTATGGCAATTCTTCAACTGACATGCTGCGGATACCCACCTGTACCAGCGGGGCATACTCCCTTGCCCTTGCCGCGGCACAGGCATGATTGAGATGTGACCCTTCATAAGCCGGACGCAGGTCAGAGTGGGCATCAAGCTGAAGTATGGTCAGCCCTGCAAATGCCTCTGAGGCAGCGCGGAAGGCACCTATACTGACGCTATGGTTTCCTCCTATGACAACCGGAAAGCGGTTCTCCGCCATGATGCCGGAGACGGCACTAAATACTTTCTCAGTCATCTCAGCCGGATCATCGCCGCTGATTACGGGAGGAAGCGTGTATATACCCTTTTTGTGAACCTCCGAACCGGTCTCGATATCATAGAACTCAAGAGCCCGGGAGGCTTCCATTATGGCAGCAGGGCCCCTGTCAGCACCGCGTATGTATGTGCTGGTGGCATCATATGGGACGGGTACGATTATTATCTCTGATTCATCGTAGCTGTAAACGACCTCGTCACCACCGAAATTAGTGACGTTCATGCTACTTTTCCTCAGCAGGTCTGCCCTTCCGGCTCTTTGGCGCCTGGGCCTTTCTCACCTTTTCACCGGTCTCGCTCTCAACCCTGGCCTTGCCCTTGGATGATGCCTTCTCCTTGGCTGGTGCCTTGGAAGATGCCTTCTCCCTGGTTGATGCCTTGCCCTTGCCCTTGCCTTTAGCCTTCACTTCGCCATCAGTCCCGGTCGCGTCAGCTGTGCCGGCCTCCGGTTCAACTGATTTCTCCTCCTCCTTCACCAGGAGATTGAGCTTATGAAGAATGTTGTACCAGAGCAGCACCTTTTTTATGTCGGAGGAATAAACCTTCTCACGGTCATACTCAGGCAGGACTTCTGCAAAATACTGCTTCAGATCCGTGTCAGAAAGCTTGTGTGAAAGAGCCTCTCCGCCATTCTCTTTCTCCCAGAGCCGGTCCATCACCTGGCCGAGAGGCATGTCCTCCCCGGTGGTGAATATCGCAATCTCATCCAGGGCACTAACCCTGGCAGTAGCTCCGGCACTGAACCGTCTGCCTGTTTCAAGGTTTTCGACTATAACTGCATTTTTACCCTGGGCGATAAATTTGAAGAGCATGCCTTCCCCGGCAATAGCCAGAATATCTTTAAGGTTCATCTTGTGTAGATTTATTATTAGTAACTGTATATCAATTATTTATTAAACAATATTGCGTTCTTTTTTAATTCTATCCCAGGCTTCATTGACAGACTTGAATTTCTCTTCTGCCGATTTCCGAAAGTCCTCACCCAGATGGCTGACCTTATCAGGGTGGTATTTCAAGGCCATCTTCCTGTAGGCTGCTTTAAGCTCCTCGTCGGTTGCCGACCGTTCTGCCTCAAGTATCCGGTAGGCAGAATCAGTTGCCGGTATGAACATGTTGCGA
Source organism: Bacteroidales bacterium UBA1458 (assembly GCA_002325785.1). Taxonomy (GTDB): domain Bacteria; phylum Bacteroidota; class Bacteroidia; order Bacteroidales; family VadinHA17; genus SR-FBR-E99. Next base: position 13,918 of record DCSU01000157.1, read on the forward strand.
ATAGAATCGTAATCAGTTGCTGAGATCCCGAGCATATCTGAGATTGACCTGATGACTTGTGTCTCCGCCTGTTCAAAACGGCTGTCTGCTGCAGAGATGTTATAAAGAATGTGTATTAGTTGCAGCCTTGAGGAGTAGTCCATGTTGCCCCTTATCTGGATACACACATCGCGCAGCGGTATCTCCTTCTGCAGGAGGTCCTTCAGCATCTGCAGCGCCTCCCGGGCCGTATCCTGGCCGAACTGTGAGATGAAAAATCGTTTTACATAATCGAGTTCTGACTTCAGCACCTTGCCGTCAGCCTTCATCACTGCTGCAATGAGCACTATGAGGCTCATCCCGAAATCGCCCGGCGTTGTCCGGTTTATTCTTCCCTGGGTTCCGGTTTGCTGCCAGGTTACCGAGGTACCATCAACAACCGATCCTATGAAGAAGCCCAGTAATGCACCGATTGGTCCTCCAAAAACGAAGCCCAGCCCACCTCCTATCCATTTTGCGAAGTTACCCATTATCTGTCTCTTCCTGCAAGACGGAGCATGTCATCATGGATCTTCAGAATCTCCGGAATTATCATTTCATTGTCAGCGTTATTGATGACATAGTAAGACTGTTCTTCCCTTTCATCATCCTCAAGCTGGTTAATTATTCTCTCAAGCACCTCCTCGCGGCTCAGCTCATTGCGACTCATGACGCGGGCAATACGTTCCTCCACCGGCGCGGATATTGCCACCACCCTGTCAACAAGAGCATCAGCTTTCGCCTCGAAGAGAATGGCTGCTTCCATTATTACATAAGGTTCTTCTGATTTTTCAGCCCACTCATCAAACATACGGAGCACTGCAGGATGGATTGTGGCATTGACACGCTGAAGCAATTCAGGCTTGTTAAAGATAAGGCGTGCAAGTTCCTTTCGGTCAAGCTCTCCCGTGGTATAAAGATCTGCCAAGGCAATAGCGCTTATCTGACTGCGGATGTCCGGATCATTGTTCATGAGCTGCCTGGCTGCAACATCAGCAACAAAGACAGGAACTCCAAGAACATTGAAGATTTTGCAGACAGTTGTCTTTCCGCTGCCTATTCCGCCGGTGACGCCAAGCCTTCTGGTCATTGAAAATCCTATTAATTCGCTTTATCGTGCTTAAGCCCAAAAAATGATGAGCTCTTTCCGGAGATGGTCACCTCTACTGTCACTCTTTTCTGAGTAGTCTGCAGATAATCGGGACAAACCAGCGGGACTTTCGATTTGAAGTTCTCGTCCGTCCGTTTAAAGTTGCGGTGACGTGTAGGGATACCGTCAAGAGTGTCCAGAATATGAGCCGGCCCGATAACTGTAATACTGTCCGGGTCAGGCACTATTATCACCTTCCTGCCTTCAGCCAGCTCTATCTTAAGGTCGGGCCTGACCGGCTTGCGCCTGGTGACCAGCTTATCATAACCAAAAAAGAGCGTATCCGGCTGAATTGCCAGAATTTCAAAGTCAGCATGCATCTGCTTTGAGAAATTATTGATAAGACCCGATGTCAGCAGGTAATATTGAGGCATGGCGCCAGGCAGCCGCCGCGGTGCAAGTTTGGAGAAGTCAATGACCACAGGAGCCCTGCTTCCGGAGAGCTTCACCTTGAGAATCGAGTAACCCGGACCACGAAGGTCCATCTCCAGTTTATCGGGAAGATCGCCCGTCACAATCCGGTCTTTCGGAGGATTGATGTACCGTACGGGATAATTGATCGTACCATGAAGGTCCTTGCTCAGTTCATTGAGATACCAGAAGACGAATGAGAGCAGAAGAAAAAATGCAAAGACAGGGAGCTCCCTGTTAAGAAATTTCTTCTTCCGCTTCTGTTCGTCAGTCATGGTAAAATTGTTTTTACAGAGGGTTAATTACCTGGCTGCGCCGTCTGTCGGGTCCTTGAGAATAGCGTTCTTATCAACCCTGATCTTTACGTCGTTGGCTATCTCAATGGTTATCACACTGTCAGTTACGTCAATAACTTTTCCGTAAATGCCGCCGGTGGTTATCACCTTGTCGCCCTTGGTTATGGCGTTCCGGTATGTTGTCAGTTCCTTCTGCTTTTTCATCTGGGGTCTGATCATGAAAAAATAGAAGACCACAAAAACAAGAAGTAAAGGAAGAAGTCCGGTGAGCATGCTCGGGCTTCCTTGGCCTGCCGGTGCAGCCTGTAAATAAATGAGTGCTAGTGTTGTCATGTTTGTATTTATTTGTTTGTCGTTATAAGTCTAAAGTCTGTAAAGTCGAAAGTCCGTAAAGTCCATAAAGTCGAAGGTCTGAAGGATTTGCGATTTGCGATTTGCGATTTGCGAATTTTGATTAAATCGACAATCGAAAATCTGAAATCGAAAATTCCTCTGCCTTCCCTGCAGACTGGCTGCTTCTCCGCCAGCTGGCGGATCGCCCCTCTACTGCCTACTGCCTAATTAGTAACCACCTCCGCAATAATACGCAAAATAACTAAATTATTCTCTGCATTTGACTGAACTACAACTGTTTTTGTCTGCAATCCCTCTCTTCCCGAAGTATCGAAGACCACCTCAATGGTACCGGAGGCTCCCGGGGCCACCGGTTTCCGGTCATATTTGGGCACCGTACAGCCGCAGCTTGCCGAGGCTGCAGTGATAACAAGGTCGGCGTCACCGGTGTTGGTATATGAAAATATACATCCGACCTTCTCTCCTGCTTTAACATTTCCGAAGTTATGGTCGGGTGTCTGGAAGGTAATGATTGCAATGCCTGTGGTATCCTGCTGCATCCTCCCAGCCCCGCCCCGGGCGCTCTGCTGACATGATGTGGAAAACATCGTCACTGCCACCACTAATGCAAGAATATAATTTACCTCTTTCTTCATGTTCTCTTTCTCTTTTTTACTACCGGTACTGATCCGGTGACAGCTTTTTCAGGGCTCACCTGACCTCCTTCTGAAGCCGCAGTGGTTGCCCTGCGTGCATGTGCTCCCCGCCTGCTCTTCTCCTTGTGCTCGCGTGTCATTCCGCCCTGGTCCTGACCTTCGCCAATCAATCCTCTGCCGGCCTTTGTCAGGCTTCCGTTAACCCTCATCTCCTTGACTATCTTGTCAAGTATCCCATTCACAAAAGTACTGCTTTTGGCTGTGCAGTAGTCCTTTGCGATCTCGATATACTCATTGAGGGTAACTTTGACCGGTACCTCAGAAAACTCAACCAGTTCTGTTATTGCCAGTTGCATAACGAGCTTATCCATCAGCGCAATTCTCTCAACCTCCCAGTTGGTGGTATGAGTATCAATCAGGGCGCTGTTCTTCTCACTGTTCAGGATGGCCTTTCTCAGAAGCACCTTAACGAACTCCTCATCGTCGCTGTTGGTATACATTGCCGGCATAACCATCTCACGTCCGTCATCATGCTCCCTGAGTTTGCCAAGAGCATTGCGGATCATTGCCGCAACGAAGGGCAGATCATCATTCCAGTAAACCGACTGCTCCTCAAGGCTCGATGCGAGATCTTCGGAAGCTGGGAAAAGACTTGTTATAATCTCCCTGACAAAGCGCTGATCAGCACGATAGCTGCTTTCAGGTGCAGACATATATTCAGAATACAGATCCCAGGCCGCCATATCATTATAAACCTTTCTGACCACCTCGGGGTGATCTGACCATGAAAGACCAAGAGTCCCCAGCCACCTTGAAAGGCCCCTGAAACTGGTGATTTTGTCCTTCCTGGTCCATAAAGAAGGCATGGCCTCGGAATTTGCACGCAATTGCTCACTGTTCCTCAGTTGTGCAATGACCCTGTTGTCAGCAAAACGTGTATTGGGGTTTATGTCCTCAGGGGAAGGTATCTTCTTATTACGTGATAGCTCGGCCCTCTCCCGGGCTACGTCTGACATGGCTATAAGCAGCAGCAGGAGATAATGGTAGAGATCATAGCTCTTCCGGATGCTTAACATGAGCTCCTGCTCAGCCGTCTCCAGGTCATCAAGCTCCTTCCTGTTGCACGCATACAACACAGATAGCGCCTTGATCCTTAATTGTCGTCTGCTTATCATTTAAAGAACAGATTTTTCAGGCAGCAAAGTTAAAAAAAACGACACGGAATAATAGCCTGCCGCCAAAAAAGTCTTACAATTTATCTCTTCAATTTTGAGATGAAAAAATAATTGTTACATTTGAC
>DCSU01000169.1:0-156 GCA_002325785.1 Bacteroidales bacterium UBA1458
GAATTATCCTCGAACCACTGGGCATTCTCAGTGATCACGGCAGTGCGTTTTGATGCCTCCATGTCCTTGTAGTCCACCACTGCCTCCCAGGTGGCCTTCATGCCCATCGGGTCTCCGTAGGTCTCAATGAACCCGTTGATGTAATCGACGGAAAGG
>DCSU01000169.1:183-17658 GCA_002325785.1 Bacteroidales bacterium UBA1458
TTCTTTCTTCTGGGTTTCGCTCAGTGCCACATCTCGTGCTTTCTCAAGCCAGAAGATAATCCGGTCAATAGTAGTGCCGTAAAGACCGCCGCTCTTATACGGTATCTCCGTAACCTTACCATTAACCTTTGCCACCTTGGAGTTAAGCCCCCATGATAGCGGCCTCGGATCGGAGGGGTCAGCCAGTGAAGCGTAAAACTTCTCTACCTCATCCTGTGTCACCCCATCATAAAAGTTATTTGCCGATGCGGTGATCATGTCAGTTCCCTCCGACTGGTCGACCTTCCTGGCATAAATCTGCGGATCAAAGAGAATCGGTGTCAGCCTGGATACCAGGTCTGCGGCTGTCACTCCCTCAGGCAGGGGAAGAAGTGCTGCATCACTTCCATTGACCAGGGCCGCAAAATAATCATGGGAGAAACCCGGCACGAACTTGTCATTTGAATAGTGATGATGTATCCCGTTGGCAAAGAAGACTCTTTTCGCATAGGTGATGAACAATTTAAATTCATCCGTATCTCTGTCGCCGCCGTATGAATCAATTATAGCTTCGATGGTCTTGCGGATAATAAGGTTGTATTTAAAATTCTGGTCCCAGAGTATATCGCGCCCGCACAGCGCAGCCTCAGAGAGATAGTAGATGAACTCCTTCTCAGCTGCCGGCAGCTGGTCAAACCCCGGTAGGCGATACCTGAGTACGCTGATATCTTCAAACCTGTCGACCTCATAGGTGAATTCTTCCGTGGCGGCAGCCTTATCCCCGGCTTGCCCGCATGAGGTAAAGAGTACTGTTCCCATAAATGCAATTGTTCCGATTTATACGTTTGTCTTCATAATCAGTTGGTGTTGTGATGAAGGAAACTAAGGTAATAAAAAGACTCGTTAAAGAAGGTCCTTTCCCTTTTTTTTGAATACTCCCTCTGCGGTTCGAATATATTTTTAAATTTGAGATCATTAATACCCCGGCCGTGAAAACAAAGACTCCTGTTGTCCTGATAATGCTTATATGCCTGGTCTTCCCCCTTACCGGGCAGGATTTCAATGAACTGATAAGTAAAGAGGTATCCGGCTCTGTTGAGGCAGCCGGGCTGATGTACAGGGAACTGCATCAGAACCCAGAACTCTCGCTTCAGGAGTTCAAAACTGCTGCTAGGATGGCCCGGTTGCTTGATGACCTTGGTTTTGAGGTTACAACCGGTGTTGGCGGAAACGGCGTGGTCGGGGTGCTCCGGAACGGAACAGGGCCTGTCATCATGCTCAGGACAGATATGGATGCGCTGCCTGTTAAGGAGACAACGGGTCTCCCCTGGGCGAGTAAAGTCACCGTCACTGACAGCCAGGGGCTGGAGACGCCGGTAATGCACGCCTGCGGACACGATTTTCACATGACCGTCTGGCATGGCACACTCTCTACCCTTGTGTCACTCAGGAACAGGTGGCACGGCACCATTATTGCCGTTGCCCAGCCGGCAGAAGAGGTGAGCGGTGGTTCTGAGCAGATGATTAAGGATGGACTTTACAGCAGGTTCCCGGTACCTGATTATGCACTGTGTTATCACGTAAGCCCCGATCTGCCGGCAGGCACAACCGGTTACTGCCCGGGACCGATCTTCGCTGGGGTCAAATCGGTTGACATAAAGGTCTTCGGGATAGGCGGACACGGAGCAATGCCCCATAAAACAATTGATCCTATTGTGCTGTCAGCCAAAATCATTCTCGACTACCAGACCATAGTAAGCCGCGAGATCAATCCCGTCTCACCGGCGGTGGTGACGGTCGGATCAATCCATGGCGGCACGAAACACAACATCATCCCCGGGGAGGTGGATATGAAACTCACCATCAGGTTCTTCACAGATGATGTATACCGGCAGATCATCAGTGCCCTGCGAAGAATTGCCAACGGGCAGGCCGTTGCAGCAGGACTGAAGGAAGAGATGATGCCTCTCATTACGACAGGAAGTGAATATACCCCCCCGGTTGAGAATGACCCGGAACTGGTCAGCCTGGCAAGTGCCTCAATGGCATCTGTTTTGGGTAAGGAGAATGTGATCAGGGTTGATCCTTCCACTGTGGCTGAGGATTTTGGAAAGTACGGACGGACTCCCGAGAAGGTAAAAATCGCTCTCTTCTGGCTGGGAGGCGTCAACCGGACAAAGTATTTCGAGAGCATTGAGAAGGGTACTATGCTTCCGGCGCTGCACAGCAGCAATTTCGCTCCTGATTTTGAGCCAGCCTATACCACAGGAGTTACAGCCATGAGCAGGGCTATGATGGACCTGTTCAACTCGAAATAGGTCTGAAGTTCTGAGGGATTTGCGATTTACGATTTGCGAATTTCGATTAAATCGACAATCGACATTCTGAAATCGAAAATTACAACAACTGCCTACTGCCTGATCAGAGTCCGAGCAAATCCATGACTCCGTTGATGAAGGTCAGTGGATGTGCCGGGTTGCCCGGAACATAGAGGTCTACCGGATGCCTGTCAATAAAACCGCGTTGCAGTGCCGGACTCCCCTCAAACAATCCCCCGCTGATGGAATCAGTACCGACAAGGATTATGACCTTGGGTGACGGAACAGCCTTATAGCATATCTCCAGAGCCTCAGACATATTCTCAGTAACAGGTCCGGTGATTACTATTCCGTCAGCATGCCGTGGTGATGCCACAAACTCAATCCCGAAACGGCCAAGGTCAAAGTTGACATTGCATGATGCAGCGAGTTCCATCTCGCACGAATTATCGCCACCGGCTGAAACCTGTCGTAGCTTCAGTGATCTGCGAAACAGCCGTCTGATCTCTTTCCGCACTGCAGTCTCATCAAGTCTTAAGACTTCTGTCTGTCCGGTCATTACCACAAGATCCCCCCTCCTGCTGGCAGCTATCCGGTAGTCATTTGTGAAGCCGATAGTCCCGGGAAGCATCAACGCGCACTCATTGCAGAAGGTGCAGCGGCCCAGATCGATGGAGCCGTTCCGTCTGTCAATAGCGTTCACCGGACAGATGGCAGCAACCTTTTCTATCTCCTCCCGAGTGATGACCTCCGAGATGACCGGCCTGCCACGAAACCGCTCCGAGACCGGCTGTTTTCTCAGATCAGGAATATACTGTTTACCGTGATCTGTTAGTATTCTGATTTCCTTTAACATAATGCAGCCTCATTTAAATCTACAGGTCATGCCCGCAATATGAAAGATTAAAGCTCTTGTTGCATACCGGGAAATCCGAAATCTCCTGGTTGCGTACCGCGAGGGCAAGGGCCATCCAGTTGTGCTGTGACGGGTCCTTTACCTTGTAATGAAGGACATTACCCTCACTGTCAGTAACGACAGTATGGCATATTTCGCCACGCCACCCTTCCGTGAGTGATATGGCGAAGCTGCCGGGCCTGAGCTTATAGTTATATACCGGTCTCCCGACTGATTTCTCAGTTTTCCTCCAGCTATCTATCAATGCGCGTATGATGCCTGCCGATGCCTTTACCTCAAGGGCTCGCAACATGCCGCGTGCCAGCACGTCGCCTGCTTCCAGTGTAACCGGATTAATTTCGAAATTCCTGTAGTACTGGAAGGGATGGGTCCGGCGGATATCACGAACAATACCGCACGACCGCGCAGCCATCCCTACCACTCCAATGCTCTCAGCCTGTGGTCTTGTCACTCTACCGATGTCCTCAAACCTTCCGAGTACACTGGGGAGTGTATAGATACGACCAGTGACGTTTTCATAGCGTCTTTCAACCTCTTCCAGCACTTTCAAAATCTCGCCCGCTGTCTCTTCTGTCAAAGGGTAGTTTGACCCGCCGGGCCTCACCAGTCCTTTCCCGAACCTGTTGCCGCACCAGAATTGTGTGGTATTAATTACCATGGTCCTGAGTGCCTCACAGGTAACCTGACCGAGCTGGTATGCAACATCGCCGGAGAGTGCTGCCGTATCGCCAATGTGGACGGCGATCCTTTCCATCTCCAGGGCTATGCACCGCTCAATCTGCAATGCCTCGCACACCTCAATGCCGGCCAGTGATTCAATAAGCTGTGCATGAGCCAACCCGTGACCGACAGCCGTGTCACCTGCGATATTCTCAGCCAGGAGACATCTTTGCAAAGCATCTCCCTTGTCAACAAAAAGCCTCTCGATACCCCTGTGCTGGTAGCCCAGCTGGATCTCGAGGTGTAACACCTTCTCTCCGTTGCAGATGAACCTGAAATGGCCCGGTTCTATCACCCCCGCATGAATTGGCCCCACTCCTACCTCATGAAGCTCCTCGCTCTCAATTTCGTAAAAGGGATAGTTGTCCATGACACTCATACGGTCAGCTCTGTCATGAGGATACCTCACCGGCTTGAGCCATGGATGACCCGGAAACTCCACACCGTGATTCTCATGAATCTCACGCTCAAATATATGGATCGACGGGCAGAAAGGTGTAAGAGCCTTAAGCGTCGTATTATCGGGTCTCATTTCATGACTGAGTAACCTGATGATCCCGGTGTTATCATCAGCTATACAACAGATGAATTTAAGCCTGCCTGCAAAAGCGTAACAATAGTATGATAAACAGTGATTTGATTTGTCAATTAGAAGCTCCCTGACCTTTTCATAAAAAATATCGTATTCAATCACCGGCACATCTGTGGTCATAATGGGAGATATACCGTTTTTTAACTCTATGTAACTCGGATGGTTCATGGTTTCTATCTAGGAAAAGTGCCAATGCCCTGATTAATCATGTCAACCAGGAACGGTGGCTGGTAAAAACACAGCACTATCACAATTGCAAGGAGGAGAAACTGGCTTATGGTCTCCACCGGACTGACGGTCCCGGGCAGCTGTACCATATTTTCATCCCTCGGGTCAGAGAAGGTAATATGCATGATTCGTGTACTCATGGCATAAATCACAAAACTGAGCAGTATAACCGAAGCGATAAGTACGAACCACTGTCCGTTTGCCACAAGACCCCTGAATATCATCAGTTCGGAAATAAACAAACCTGAGGGAGGAATTGCTAGGATGCAGATCATTCCGGTCAAAAGCACCATTGCACCGGCCGGGTACAGTTTCATATACCTGCCGCAGTCATCCAGCTTGAATGTATGCAGCACCCTTGACAGCTGGCCCATCTGATAAAAGAGACTTGATTTGGCAAAGGAGTGTAAAACAATCAGGAGCAAAGCAGCATAGTAGCCTGCCCCTCCGGCTCCAAGCGCAATTGCTACGAGTCCCATATTCTCAAGACTGGAGTAAGCCAGCATTCGCTTAAGATGCTTCGCTTTGAGCATGTATCCCGCCGCTATCAGCAGTGACAGAAGTCCGGCCAGCATCAGGACATGGTTCATGAAGGGCAGCACTGATGTTGATGCAAAGAGCTTATATACCCTGAAGATGGCGAGGAATCCAACATTCATCAGCGTGGTTGATATCAGGGCACTGACAGGTGGTGGTGCCACTGAATGAGCGTCAATGGTGACGGTATGCATGGGAAAAAGACCCATCTTGGTACTGAACCCTACAAGTACGAAGATAAAGGAGATCTTCAGGTATAACGGACTGGCATGACTGAGAACGAGGGAGAAGGATGTGAATGAGAGATTGGGGGCATCGCCGCGGCCATAGATAAAGCCGAGGAACAGGATTCCCAGGTAAGCGAGTGCAATGCCCGTGGAACAGATGAACACATACTTCCAGGTAGCCTCCAGCGACATCTCCGTACGGTCATGGTAAATAAGAACTGCCACGGCCAGTGTGGTAGCCTCCACAAAGATCCATAGCACAGTCATGTTATTGGCCAGGTAGGCGCCGGCCATAAAAGTCATCAGGGCTATCAGTCCTGAATGATAGATATTATACCTCTTGTCAGTGTCGCCCGATGTATATATGAAACCGTGATAAACCGTTGGCAGGGTGAGTATGGCAAGCACTGACAGGAGCAACAGACCCGTGCTGTCAAATGTGAAGTAAGTCAGCTCCGTTTCGTTCAGCCTGGTCCAGGCATAGACTGTAAAAAGGATCAGCACCAAAGCAAATGCAAGAGTGATTATCCTTGTCACGGTTCTGTTCCTGAACAGAACAGCCGAGACGCTCAACAGCACGGATATGACAAAGAATAACAGAATCACCATCTCTAATCTTTTAACATAGTCAGCTCGTTTGTATGAGGCTTGAGGCGAAGCCCGAAGAAGCCGAGTATAAGCACGCCCACAAAGATGTCAAGCAGTATCCCCACGTTGATAAGCATCGGCATCTCATTACCCACAGCCAGTGAGAACATGAATACCGCATTCTCTATTATCAGGAAGCCGATCAGGTGGGAGATAATCAGCTTGTGAGTCACTATCAGCAGCAGTCCTGTGACCAGGGTGAAAAGTGCTATCGCGAGATATATTGTATTAATGAAGGGGTTGATAAGGATATTTGCAAGGATTACACTTACCAGCAGTCCGAAGATTGAAAAGATAAGCAGGTAGAATCCGGGCATCGCAAGGCGATGAACCTTCGTTACGCCTGACCGCCGGATAATCCGGTTGAGCAGGTAAGGCAGCACAACCGTCTTGAAGATCAGGGTCTCTGCAACGATGAAAAGAAGGTTTGCGGTGTTTACCTCCTTCAGCTCGAATATGGCAATGCCGCACAGCAAAAGCCCCTGTACCGCTATCAGCTTAACATAGGTGATCAGCCTGTCAGCTGATGAAAAATACATCAGCGTGATCGCAAACAGGACTATCAGGTAATTTACCATCTTCTTCAGGCCAGTTTATCCGTAAGTATCAGTATAACGGTGAATGCGATCCATGCAATGGCTGATAAGGTCAGGATGAATTTCGGGTTCTTGTTCATCTTGTTCCTTGCCCGGAAAGATTCGGTCAGTCCAATAACAATTGCAAAGAATGCCTGAACGGTAAAAAACAGACCCGCCTGGAGGAAAATATTCCACCCGGCAGGCACAATCAGGTTATATATCAGGGAGCCATAGAGGGCGAATTTCAGGTAGGTGCCGATATGGATCAGAGCCTTGTCAAACCCGCTGTAGTCAAGTATCATCACCTCATGGATCATTGTCAGCTCGAGATGGGTTTTGGGATCGTCAACAGGTATTCTGCTATTCTCCACCATGGCTATCTGGATAAAGAGGTAGACGCCTATGATGCTGTAGATCATGACGTAATCATTCCCGGTAACAAAGAATTGGTTGAAAATGACAGAGAAAGAAGTATAGCCGGTGAACATCGCAAAGGTAGCCAGAAGAATAAAGAATGCCGGTTCCACAAGCATTGAAAACAGTGCTTCACGGCTTGCCCCCATTCCCTCGAAGCTGCTGCCCGTATCAAGGGCCGCAATTATTGTAAAGAATTTTCCAAGTGCCAGCAAATAGGCAAACAGCACAAAGTCGCCTTCAAAAGGCAGCATAGCCTTCTGTTCCGCAAAGGGCAGCAACAGCATGGCACAGATAATAGTTGCCAGTGTTACCGCCGGAGCAATCTGAAAAATCAACCCCGTGGTAGTGCTGAATACGCTTCCTTTTTTAAGGAGGACTATGATATCCTTCAACGGCTGGAACAACCCCGGCCCCTTGCGTCCCGACGCAATGCTCTTCGTCCGGAGAATTATCCCCGGAACGAAAAAGGCTGCAACCACTATCAGAACAAATCCTGCCATCGTCAGATAATATTCAATAATGAAAGCAAAAAAACAAGCAGCATGAAGACAAATGCATACAGTATATAATGCTGTATCTGCCCGGTTTGCATCACAGCTATCCTCTTGAGAAGCCCGGCAAACCAGTCAAGCGGCCTGTCTATAAGCAGCTTTTTGAAAATATCTTCGCTGTGCGAGATAAAGCTTCTCTCACGCGGAAAAATCTCCTCCTCCTTTATTTCATCCATCTCCTTGGTTGTCTGGAGCACCGGTTTGGCTATATGGTTATAGTTGTAGGCAAACGAGGTGGCAGTATACTGTTGCCGGGATGTGCCTGCAGTGTATCCACAACCCCATGTTGGGCCTTTCTCTACAAGCCTTCTTCTCAGGTGGTACTTACGGTAGACGAGCAGGGTGACAAGGACCAGTACAAACACACCACCCATAATACTGATTTGCGAGAGGTTGGCAGTAAAGGCTCCCGAAATCAGTACCGGGTCATTGATCGCAAATGTCTTAACCACGATGTCAAACACCGGTTTCACAATCAACGGCGATGCCAGTCCTATGACAAGAATGAGTGCCACCGTTAATAACTGTGGAATAATCATTCCCCTGGTCACCTCTTCTGCATGATTCGCCTTGTCTGACCGCGGCTCTCCAAGGAATACTATTCCGAAAGCCTTGGTAAAACAGAAGATTGCCAGGCCGCCAATAAGAGAGAGTCCCACGATTGACCCGAGTATTATGATTGAATTATAGAGTGTAGCTCCGGAGAGGCTGTTGAACATACCCATGTAAATGAGGTATTCGGATATAAATCCGTTGAAGGGCGGCAGGCCGCAGATAGCCAGCGAGCCTGTCAGGAACAGAATAGCAGTATATGGCATTCGCTTCATCAGCCCGCCAAGTTGTTCAATATTCCTCGTATGGGTAGCCTGGTAGACAGATCCGGCATTAAAGAAGAGCAACGATTTGAAGAGTGAGTGGTTCAGAACATGCAACAGGCCGCCTGCAAAACCAAGCAGAGTCAGGGCCGGGTTGTTCTGTGCCAGACCAATCATCCCCAATCCTATACCAGTGCCTATAATTCCTATGTTTTCTATGCTGTGGTAAGCCAGCAACCGTTTCAGGTCATGCTGAACAATTGCCATCATCACTCCCATGACGCCAGAGATCAGTGAAACCACAAGTATGATGATGCCGGTCACCAGCAGGTCTGACTGCATTGCCATGAGCACTCGCAGAATACCGTAGATGCCCATCTTGATCATCACCCCTGACATCACCCCTGATACGTGGGAAGGAGCTGCCGGATGCGCCTCCGGCAACCAGGTGTGGAGCGGAATGAAGCCGGCTTTGATTGCAAAGCCGATGAAGAACAGAAGGAAGAGAGGCAGGTTGCGGTGGCCGGAAAAATACTCCCCGAGGGCATCGAAGCTCATCCTGCCCGTTGTCTTTTCAACTATCAGAAAAGCAATCAGGATGAACAACATGCCTACATGCATCTGTATCAGGTAACTGATGCCGGTTTTAAGGATGGACCTCTCCTCAGCGTCAAATATCACGAGGAAAAATGATGATAGTGCCATGATCTCCCATACTATCAGGAAAGAGAGACCGTCACGCATCATCACCACCATCAGCATTGAGAGCCAGAGCCACAGGTAGGAAAAATAATGTATTGAGAACCGAAGTGAATTTTTGCTCTTCATATAGGGTGCGAGGTACCCCCTGGCATAGAGAAACCCTACAATCACGGTAATATTAACCACTATTATAAAGAATGCCGCCAGCCTGTCAATTATCAGGATGAAAGCGCTACCGGCAGTCGGTACAAATAGAGGTATTTCAATCAGCTGTTCAGTTCCGGCCAGCATCCGGACGGACCACATCGAGGTCAGGAGCACACCGCATGCCAGGAGTGCCAGGGTAAAATGATATTTGAATTTCCCGGGTATAAAAAAGACAAGCAATGAAAGGAATAAAATAACCAGAAATAATACGGAGTTCAGCATTGAACCGGAAATTTGCCCGCAAATGTAAAAAATATATCCTCTTATTATCCTTTTTAAAGATAATATGCGCTCATGACTGCGCTAGACTTCGAGCTGATTGGAGCTACCCTGAATACCAATCACTTGAGTGTTACCCCCCTGTGGCAGATTGGGATCAAAGGGTTTGTTTGCCTCCCATGAGCCACAGGTGAAGTCCGGGATATCGATCGATGAGGACCTGTTGGCAACCGACCATTCGCTCAGTGGTGTAATTACGCTCCACAGAGCGGCATCATAGACATCCTGGTCAAGGGGTATCCCGTTTCGCAGGCAGTCTATCAGTCTCCAGTCCATAATGAAATCCATCCCTCCGTGACCGCCTATCTCTTTTGCCATCGCTCCCACCCGCCTGACAATTTCAGGTGTGTATTGTGTCTCCAGGGCCGCCAGTTCCTCCGCTGGCAGCCATGAGTGGCCGAGAGCGATCCTGGCAGGTGACGGCCACTTCCTTGCAGCTCCCTTCGTTCCGCTGATGAGATGGATCCTGGAGTAGGGCCTCGGGCTTGATACATCATGCTGTATCATGATGCTCCTGCCTTTGAGGGTTTTGATCATGGTTGTGTTCATGTTGCCACGGTAATTACCTTCAGCAAAGGGAACATAGAAGGGATCTTCCTTTGCCAGTTGACCGAGTTCAGATGCCATGGCAAAGTCATTTGTTGACAGGGATGACAGATAGTCCATCCTGTCTCCCCGGTTGACATTCATAACCTGGCACACCGGACCCAGGCCGTGTGTCGGGTAGAGGTTCCCGTTACGCCTGTTCTCCTTCAGGCGCCACATGTCGGCGTAACCGTTTTTGTCATAGGTGAAGTCCCAGCGCAGGTCGTGGATATAGGCTCCCTCGCCGTGAACCAGCTCGCCAAGCAGGCCCTGGCGCGCCATATTGAGCGTCAGCAGCTCGAAGAAGTCGTAGCAGCAGTTCTCAAGCTGCATGCAATGCATCTTTGTCCGTTCGGAGGTTTCTACCAGATGCCAGCACTCATCCACAGTCTTTGCCGCCGGCACCTCAACAGCCACATGCTTGCCGGCTTCCATGGCATAGACGGCCATTGGTGTATGAAAGGCCCAGGGGGTACATATATATACAAGATCTATTGCCGGATCATCACACAGGCCTTTCCACGCCTCCTCAGTGCCGCTGAAGGTTTTTGCCGGGGGCATGCCAAACTTGGTGAGCATGGCCTGCATCTTATCAACCCGGTCGGTGTACTTGTCGCAGAGCGCCGCTATCTCTACATCCTCTATATGAGCCATGCGTTCCACCGCTCCGGGGCCGCGCATGCCGAGGCCGATAAAGCCGATACGAACCTTCCCGAGAGGAGGAGCACCAAAACCAGACATGTTAAAATTCTGTGAATGAGGAGCCAGCACTGCCTGTCTCACCTCAGGCATCAACTCCTCTGATTTCCCGGCACGCGAACATGATGCTCCGCTGCCAGCCGTAACAGCTCCCGCTCCGGCTACGACTGCCGTACGCAGAAAATTCCGGCGATTGGTTTTCATTATGNNGGTTTTCATGATGATCAGGTTAGGTTTGCAATTGTTTTGCGTATGCAATATACAAACTTCCTGAGGATCGCGAAAGATGTTTATTTCAACTCTCTGTCTGCTCTGCCGACATGATTATTCGATGGGGCAAGAGGTTGATGTCAATTCTCTTTTTGCTCTGCCGCCTTCTTCCTTTTGCGGATGATGTCGCCTGCCACTGATCCGGCAAGGAATCCGAGAACCGCTGCCCACGGTATCATCAGGTACCAGTTTGATTTTATGGCGCAGGTTCCCGACAGGCAGCCGACGTACTTCCAGTATAAGAATCCTCCCACCGCTCCGGCAAAGGCTCCGGCTATCTCCGGCAGGTATTTTTTCAGAAAACTACTTTTCATTTATGCGAATTTGATTGAATAACACTTCTGAAGAACTCTTGTTCTTTCAACTTCTCCTTTTCCCAGTTCAGCTCCTTAGCTGCCTCGGCTGCCTTCGATTTCAGGGAAGCAAGAAAAACGGTGTCGTCTCTCAGTTTTTCAAGAGCGGCCGCAATGGTGCCGGGAGTCACGATGTCAAGGACAACACCGCATCCGTAGAGTTCAATGATTGCCGAGACCTCGGGCAGAGGTGAGACCACTGCCGGTATACCGGCAGCGAGATAGTCGAAGAGCTTGTTCGGCAGGCTGTAGTGCTGATTGACACAGGTGTCCTTATCAAGTGACAAGCCGGCGTCACAGCATAGGGTGAATCTCATCATCTCCTCCCACGGCATCCTGGGCACAAAGAGTATCCTCTCACCGGCGCTGCCCTGCTTTGCCCGGAGTTTCAGGCTCTCAATGATGTCACCTGACCCTATGATCACCAGCCTGATCCTTTCAACCATAGATATGGCGGTTACAAGTTCCTCAGCGCCTCTCTCCTCATTTATCCCTGCGCCCTGGAAAATAACCAGCAGCTCATCGTACCCGGCCCCCAGCCCGCTCCTGTCATTAGGCACAAGGTGAGACACCGGGGGGGCTGTGTTCCTGATGACAACAGGATTAACACCATACTCGCGGCGATAGAGATCCGCTATTGATTCGCTTACCGTGATCATATTTCTCACTCCCGGCACGGTTTGCCTTTCCGCCCATTTCCAGACGCTCTGTTTAAATCTTCGCTCTGCGAGACCCTGCTGGCCTGTAAAATACTCATGTGCATCATAGACCAGAATTCTGCCGCACAAACGGGAGATGACCGAGCACGGGACCAGAGTATCAAGATCACATGCCACGCAGAGATCAAACTGTCTGAAGAGAAGATGCCAGAGGAGGAAAAAATTGAACAGGATATACATTGCCGGACCCTTTCTGAAGGGCACTCTTATCAGGTGCGTTTTCACCCCCGGGAGGGACAGTGTCAGTCCGCTTCCGGTCTCCCTGCCTATTACCGTGACGCTCCAGCCCTCCGAAGCCAGGAGCAGTGCCTGTTTCTGCACCCTCATATCCGTTGACAGGTCACTGATAACGGCTATTAATACTCTCATTTTCAATTTACTGAATGACAGGGCTGTACTTTTAATCAATATATCAGATTGAAAGATACAAAAGATTTTTTTGACTATGTTTGTGTGTCGGGATTTCTGTATATGGACAAAACTTCGGAAAACAAAATAGTTCATCTTGTAAGCTTCAACGTTCCTTACCCTCCGGATTACGGCGGTATCATGGATGTGTTTTACAAGATCTCCGCCCTCAGGCAGCAGGGTGTGGGTGTCATACTTCACTGTTTCAGCTATGGTCGCGGACGGTCACAAACGCTTGAGCGTGAGTGCCTGAAAGTACACTATTACAAGCGCGATCTGAACCTGTTCCATCTCTTCCACAGGGAGCCTTTCATAGTGCTGTCAAGAAAGAACAATTCGCTTCTCAATAATCTGCGGGCTGACAGCAACCCGATAATTTTCGAAGGGCTTCACACAACGCATTTCCTTGGTCACCCTGCTCTTGAGGGGAGAATCACCATGGTGCGCACTCACAATATTGAGCACATATATTACAGGAACCTGGCGGCCAATGAGAAGAATCCCTTCAGGAGGTACTTCTACAGTTTTGAAGCGCGTAAGCTCGAGCATTACGAACCGAAGCTGTCAAAGGCATCCTTCCTGCTGACAATTTCACCGGGGGATACGGATTACTTCAGGACCAAATATGGCAATGCCCTCTTTGTTGGTCCCTTTCACCCGGGAGACGGATGTCGCTCTTCGAACGGCAAAGGTGATTATGTCCTTCTTCACGGCGATTTCTCCACAGCTGAGAATGATGCTGCGGCCCGCTTCATCCTTGACGAAGTGGTGCCCAAATGGAAGCACAAAACGGTTCTGGCGGGTAAGCGTCCTTCCGGTGAGCTGGTGCACTCAGCCGCGGCGCTGAGGCATGTAAAGGTGGTTCCCAATCCTACGCTTAACCAGATGAGTGAACTTATAAGCAATGCCCAGGTGTGCCTGCTAAATGCCTCACAGCCAACGGGTATGAAGCTAAAGCTCATCAATGCCCTCTGCTCCGGCCGGCATGTCATCACCTCAGCCCCCGTAGTGGCCGGCACACGCCTGGAGAGTCTCTGCAACATCGCTTCAAACACTACAGACTGGATAAGCATGACAGACCGCCTGATGCAGCAAGAGTTCACGCCGGAGATGAAGACAAAGCGTAACAATGTGCTTCAGGATGTAGCTGACAACACCCTGAATGCGAAGAGAATAATTGAAACCCTGAATAACTCCAACCCGGAACGATAGACCGGTTCACTTACCTGTATATACGCCTGCGGTTCAGCTCGCGGCGGTAGGCAGCCGCATACCTGTTATGCTCAGCCAGAGTGCGTGAAAAATGGTGATACCCTGAGGCATCATGTTTGGCAACAAAATAAAGAAATTCGTGCTTCTCGGCATTGAGCACAGCCTCCAGCCCTGACCGTGAGGGGCACCTGATGGGGCCAGGCGGCAACCCCCTGAATTTGTAAGTGTTATATGGCGAATCAACCTCCAGGTGCTTGTTAAGTATCCGTCTCAGGGTAAAGTCGTTAACCGCAAACTTCACGGTGGGGTCAGCTTGCAGCGGGATACCCTGACGCAGCCTGTTTATATATACCCCTGCAATTCTCGGCTTCTCATCCGCCTTTGACGCCTCCTCATCGACTATAGATGCAAGGACTGAGACCTCTGTCGGCGTCAGGTCAAGAGTCTTAGCAGCCACTTTACGGTCTTCGTTCCAGAAAGTCCTGTACTCCTTCAGCATCCGGCGGTAAAAGGCCATCGCATCCACGGACCAGTATAACTGGTATGTATCCGGAATAAAGACTGCAATGACTGTCCGGCGGTCAAAGCCGTCTGCCAGGTAGTTGTTCTCATCGGCAAGGAAAGCCGACAGCGTTGCTGAGTCAGCTTCGATCTGGCCGCCAATCTTTCCGGCAAGCTCCTCAATGGTGCGGATATTGTTAAAGGTAACATTGACCGCTGCCTGTCTGCCGGACCTCAGTATATTAACAATGTTGTTATTGCTCATCCCCGGTTCTATGATAAAAGAACCCGGCTTGACACTGCGTCCGTATGATTTAAGGCGTGATGTGATGATGAAGTTGCGCTCGCTTCTCAGGACCCCGGCGCTTCGCAGCGTGTCGGTGAGGTCTTCAAAGGATGATCCCGTCGGGACATAAATCCGCACATCCGTATCAGCTTTGACATTCTCCCTTAGCAAAATAATCCAGAGAAAAACTGTGACGGTAAAACCTGCCGCCAGGATTATATAAAAAAGTGAAAGAAATATCTTTTTCATCAGGCTTGTTGTTAATAGAGAGGGCCGAAAATGCGAGCCATAGACTCTTTGTATCTGTCCCTTCTCCTCCTCTTAGTCCACTCTGACAATATCACTTCGTTGCAGTTTTTAAGGTCCTCGGCAAAGAGAACTCCCAGCCGGCCTGCAAACTCATCGTCATATATCAGTGCAGTGACCTCGAAGTCGAGGTCAAAACTGCGTACGTCAACGTTCGGAGAGCCCACCGATGAGAAAACGTTGTCGACCAGCAGATATTTTGAATGGATAAAGCCGTTTTCATACAGAAATATCCTTACCCCTGCTTCCAGCAGTTCTGCAATGTATGAACGGGTGTTCCAGTTGGAGATAATTGAATCGGAGTACTTCGGGAAGATCATCCTGACATCAACACCGCTGAGTGAAGCCGTCTTAAGGGCTGTAAGCAGGCTTTCATCAGGACTGAAATATGGAGATGTGAGATAAATTGATGACTTCGCGGTTGCGATTGCTAAAAAATAGACCTGCATAATTGTAGCCCAATCGGTATCCGGACCGCTGGAGGCTACCTGCACCAGGCACCGGTTTCCGGTCCTGACTACGTGGTCAAGTGAGCTCTCAGGATGCAGTTCCTCTCCGCTGACAAAATCCCAGTCGGAGATAAAGACCCGGTCAAGTGCCGCCACCGCCTCCCCCTCCAGTTTCAGGTGGGTGTCAATCCAGGGACCGAGAACAGGCAGCCCGTGAATATACTTGTCTGCGATGTTGAGTCCGCCTACAAACCCGATCTTTCCGTCAACAACCAGTATCTTCCTGTGGTTACGGTAATTGATCTTGCTGGAGAAGCTTGGGAAACGTACCGGCATAAAGGGGAAAATCTTCACTCCGGCAGCCCTCATCTCCCTGAGATAGGGTTTGTGGATATTCCAGCTGCCGACGTCATCATAGATGACCCTGACTTTTACTCCTTCACGGGCTTTGCGTTTCATCAGGTCGCTGAACTCAGTTCCGAGGAGATCAGGTTCAATGCGGTAAAATTCAAGATGGACATAGTGCTCTGCCGATGCTATGGCATCAAGCATGGCGGGGAAGGTCTCCTTCCCGTTGACCAGAAGGTCAATCCTGTTGTCAAGGGTAAGGAGCGAACGGTTGTTCTTCAGCATCAGGTGTATAAGGTGATCCTTTGACCTTACCGCTTCACTTTCGGAGGCAATCACAGTGGGAAGCAGCTTCATCTGGCGGTTGGCATGGTCAGCAAGCCTGATGCTGTCAGCCATGCTCTTTCGGCTGTACATCTTCTGCTTCCGGTAGTTCCGGCCAAAGAGAGCATAGATAATCATCCCGGCGCCGGGAACGAACAGAATAACCAGGAGCCATGAGAGTGTCTTGACAGGGTTCCGGTTCTCAAACACTATCATAAGGCAAACGGAAAATACTGTGATCAGGTAAAGAACCGCGAACACATTCTTAAGAACAGATAGTATATTTCCTGCAAGAAGCATCTGTTTATCTGCCACACATCCTTCCGTAAAAGTAAAAAAAAACTCCTCCGCCAGATAACGGAGGAGTTGATTTGTATGCTTTTACTCTCAGAAAATGAAGCCTACCTGCACAAGCAGGGCTCCTGTCCTGTCATCAAATTCAAAGGTCTCTCCTCCGATTGTTATCCCATCTCCAAACTGGTTGAGGTTTCCCTCATATCGAACATCCAGGGTCAGTTTCTTGAAGAGGTCGAGTCCAACACCTGCCTGATAACCGAAGGTTGCTGTTTTGTAGGTTGCAATATCAGCCATATCTGACGGTTCGGAAAGCAGGATAGAGGCAGCCGGGCCTGCATTAATCCTGACAGGTCCCAGTTTAAACCCAAGCAAAACAGGAATATTGAGCTTTGTGAACTTCTGTTCAAGGATCTCATCAACAGGCTGACCATCAACCACACCTTCGTACATCAGTGAATTTGTTGCGGTGGCCAGGAGAAACTCAGGCTGCAGGTAAAAACCTGCAAACGATACCCTCAGAAAAGCTCCACCCTGAAATCCCCATTCAGCGTTTTTGGCGTTCTGAAGAATTACATCCACGCTTGCCTGCGACAGATCGAGGTTGGTGAATGTGAAGTCAGTGCTTGCTCCGGCCTTCAATCCAAACTTAACCTGGGAAAAGAGAGGTGCGGCAAGAACAAGTGCAAGAATAATGACAACGAACTTTTTCATTTTACTTCGGATTTTAGTTAAAAGAACCAGTAGTTGCTCTGATAAACGCAAGAATAGGGCCAAAGGTTGCACCATACAAGGAAAATATGGCGCTTTTTTTTACTTTCCGGCCAGTTCGGCGAAGATTTGTGAGTTGAAAGTCTGTAAAGTCGAAAGTCCGTAAAGTCTGATAATCGCAAATCGACAATCGACAATCGACAATCGCAAATCGACAATCGACAATCGACAATCGACAATCGCAAATCGCAAATCGACAATCGCAAATCGACAATCGACAATCGCAAATCGACAAT
>DCSU01000174.1:0-615 GCA_002325785.1 Bacteroidales bacterium UBA1458
TATGACGGAGGAAGACATTGACAGCGTCAGGAGTGGAAGGCATGTTTGCTCCTTCAGAGACCACGAAGCAGCCGTTTTTCACAAGCAGTTCGGCATCGGCTCCTGATATTTCATTCTGGGTGGCTGAAGGCAGAGCTACCTGGCAGGCTACTTCCCAGGGTGTTGATTTTCCCTCAACATATTTGCACTTGAACTTATCAGCATACTCCTTGATCCGGCCTCTCTTCACATTCTTCAGGTTCTTTACAAAAGCAAGCTTCTCCTCGTTAATGCCATCAGGATCATGGATATAACCATTGGAGTCTGACATTGAAACCACTTTGGCACCCAGTTGTATTGCCTTTTCAACTGCAAACTGTGCCACATTGCCTGAGCCGGAGACTGTGCATATNNTTATTCTTCAGGCTGTCTCCCCTGGTATTGAGCATCTCTTCGGCAAAATAAACCTGGCCGTAGCCTGTTGCCTCAAGGCGGATAAGGCTGCCGCCCCAGTCGAGGCCCTTGCCCGTCAGCACGCCTGTAAACTCATTCCTGAGCCTCTTGTATTGCCCAAAGAGGAACCCGATTTCCCTGCCTCCAACGCCGATATCTCCGGCAGGAACATCAGTATCTGCA
>DCSU01000174.1:660-9504 GCA_002325785.1 Bacteroidales bacterium UBA1458
TCCGATCCTCCCTTGCCGCCACCCATAGGCAGAGTTGTCAGGCTGTTTTTAAGCACCTGCTCAAAAGCAAGGAATTTCAGAATGCCAAGGTTCACGGTAGGATGGAATCGCAGGCCTCCCTTGTAGGGTCCGATGGCACTGTTCATCTCAATTCTGTACCCCCTGTTGATCTGTATCTCACCCTTATCATTAATCCACGGGACTCTGAAGATTATGACTCTTTCGGGTTCAGCCATACGCTCAAGAATTTTTGCCGAACGGTACTTCGGGTTCTCAAGAATAAATGGCATCAGGGACTCGGTAACTTCTCTCACTGCCTGGTGATATTCTACTTCACCGGGGTTTTTGGCGATTATCTTCGCCATGAATTCTTCTACGGGGTTAGACATTGTGGTTTGTTTTTAGGGATTAATGTTTGTAATAAACAAATTTATATAATTATATTTCCATAATTTCCAATAGTCAAATAAATAATAAATGGGTTATTGATTAACTTTCATAAGGATTTACATCTGATAAATAGCCAACCCCCTACTGAACTGACAATGGAAGAGAGATCCAAATGGCAAAAGGAGATGCAGAAGCTTCTGGCTGAAAAGATACAGAGTCAGAAGGGATTATCCATTATTTACACTATTAATAAGATTATCAGCAAAAAAATCAGCGTAGAGGATACACTGCTTGAGATAGTAAAGGAGATTCCAAAGGCCTGGCAGTTTTCCGAATATGCATATGCACGAATAAAATATGACGGCAGGGAGTACCGGCCTGACGATTTCAGGGAGTCACGCTGGATCCAGAAGCAAATATTTGAAACGCATGATAAAAGATGGGGAGCTGTAGATGTGTTCTACACAAAGCAGTTTCCCAGGGCGGATGAGGGTCCGTTTTTAAATGAGGAGAGGCAGTTGCTTGAGAATATTGCCACTATTTTGTGCAACTATCTGAATTCAGGCCTTGCTGCCGGGCAGCAGGAAGATTTTGAGGAGGAGGTATCGGCAAGGCTGGAACAAACACGAACCCTAAGCGAGGAGAAGAATATCGATGAGACTCTCTCCCAGATATGCAGGAATATGCCAAAGTCATGGCGTTATCCTGATTATGCGGTTGCGAGGATTGTTTACGGGGGGAAGGAATACCTTACTTCCGATAAGGATTTTGATGACTTTAAGTGGAGCTTAAAGGAGGAATTTACTACCATAGACAACAATTCGGGCAAGATCGAATTCTATTATCTGAATGGTTTTCCCATTACCGACAAGGATGCTTATCTTAAATCCGAGGGAGTGTTGCTTAGCAACATGGCAAACCTTATTACCGGTTTTTTGAATATCATCAAAGGGAATGAAATTTTAAATCCGGCTGACAGGGAGGACATCAAAGTCAGCGGAGCACGAGGGAATAACAAAATATTTTCTTCCATAAATGAGATCTCGAAACGCTTGAGGAACGGCCTTTCAATTGAAATCACGCTGAACGAGATTCTGGATATTATTCCCAGGGCATTCCGGTATCCTGACCAGACCAGCTGTCGGATTAAATATGATGAGAAGGAGTTTTCATCACCCGGCCTTGTTGAAACACCCCTTTACCTGTATGCCAGTTTCAAGACCATATCAGCCAGGATCGGATCGGTTCAGGTTTACTATACCGGAGAGGTTCAGCCTGGCGAAGCGGAGCCGTTCAGTGAGGAGGAAAAACAATTCGTTGAGACCCTTGCTCTATTGATATCGGGCTTCATTAACCTGATCTACGGGCTTGATACCGTCATTGCCACGGAGATGGGCTTGAAGAAGATCATGTATGAGAAGACGGAGCGCCTGAAGGAGTTATCATGCATTAATCAGACCACTTCAATTCTCCAGGCCGAGAAATCGATTGAGAATGCCCTGAAGCAGATTGTGTATATTATGCCTGATGCCTGGCAATATCCGGAAAGCACTGTTGCCCGGATCAGCTATGGCGGGCAGGATTACACCTCCCCGGGATTTGTTGTAACCAAGTGGCGGCAGCGGCAGCCCTTCCTGACGATAGACGACAAAATAGGGGAAGTGGAGGTATACTACACAAAGGATTTTCCGGATATGCACGAAGGTCCGTTTATGAAAGAAGAAAGGGACCTGATAAATAATATTTCTTCGTTAATATGTAACTATTTAAATTCTCTGCAGGGTGAGGTTGCCATCAGGAAGTACCGGACGGATGAAGAGCTGAAGCAAAAGTTTGAGGCGGCAAAGGATTTTCTTCTGAACAAACGGAAGCTGCTTCAGAATTTCCTGGAGAAGAACAACTACGACCGTGACATTTTTCATGATCTCATGAAATTCAAGGTAAAGGAGATTCTTATCATCTCAAACCTGTATGATGCTTACAGTCTTGAACGAGAAGGCAAATTCTCAGACTACATCCTGGGCGTATATTACCAGCTTAACTTAACCACCATACCGCGCATTACGGGCGTCTCATCATTTGAGGAGGCCCTTGAGAAACTATACCTGAAGCACTTTGACCTGATCATCATCATGGTAGGCGTTGATAAGAAGGCCCCGATGGAGATATCCAAGAAGCTGAAAGCGCTTTACCAGTATATTCCCATCTATCTGCTTCTGAATAACAATCAATACATAGCGTTCTTTCAGGGTGAACAGAAGCGAACGAATCTTATCGACAATGTATTTGTGTGGAACGGTGATTCGCGGATATTTTTTGCAATGGTGAAACAACTGGAAGATTATGTAAATGTAGAAAACGATACCAAGGTAGGATACAGCCGGATAATACTGCTTGTGGAAGATTCAGCCAAATACTATTCACGCTATATTCCATTGCTTTATCACTGTGTGATGGAGCAGACCAGGCGCATCATTGAGGATGTCAGCACCATGGACGAGCTGTACAAGGTTCTGCGGCTCCGGGTGCGTCCCAAGATCCTGATGGCATCAAATTATGAAGAGGCAATCAGGATATTCAACAAATACAAGGAATTTTTTCTCTGCCTGATAAGTGATGTGAAGTTTCAGAAAGATGAAAAATTCGATGAAAATGCCGGGTTTGAGCTTGTACGTGCCATAAAATCCGAGATTCCTGATCTGCCAACAATCATTCAGTCTTCTGACTGGGGGAACGAGAAGCAGGCAAAGGAGCTGAACTGCGTGTTTATTTACAAGAATTCAGATACACTGGCGCAGGACATACGGAACTTTATCAGTTACCACCTGGGGTTTGGCGATTTCATCTACAAGGATGAGACAGGAAGGACTATTGGCACAGCAAAGAACATGAATGAGTTTGAGGAGCAGCTTCACTTTATCCCTACGGAGACACTGCTGTACCACGCCCGGAAAAACCATTTTTCACTGTGGCTTACTGCACGTGGTGAAATTCAGCTTGCCAGGGAGATAGCTCCGAAGAAAATAAGCGATTTTAAGGATGCTGAGTCTCTGAGAGACTACCTGGTTGCTGTGGTTAAGAGACTCAAATACGAGAAAAACAAGGGTAAAATTGTTGAGTTTGACGAGACACTGATACTGGAGGAGAGCAATATCATTCAATTATCTCCCGGAGCTCTAGGGGGAAAGGGGCGGGGGCTGGCATTCATTCACACCCTGATTTACAATTTTGATATCTCGAACTTTGTACCCGGTATAAACATCAGGGCTCCCAGGACCTTTATTATCGGCACCAATGAGTTTGAGGATTTTCTGGATAACAACAAGCTGAGGAACAGGGTCTATTCAGAGACCAGTTATGAGACAATCAAAAAGCTGTTTATAGAAGGAAGTCTTTCACCTGCTCTGGTGGCAAAACTGCGCATCATTCTGGGAAAGATATCGAAGCCTCTGGCTGTACGCTCCTCGGGGCTTTTTGAAGATTCACTGATGCAGCCCTTTGCCGGGATTTTTGAAACCTATCTGCTTCCGAATATCAATGAAGATATTGAAATCCGGCTTACTCAGTTAATGGATGCCATCAAGCTGGTCTATGCATCAATATACTCTGACACCGCACGGGGATACATCAGTGCCATCAACTACAAGATTGAAGAAGAGAAGATGGCAGTTATCATTCAGGAGGTTGTGGGTGAGCAACATGAAAACACCTATTATCCTCATATAAGCGGCGTCAGCCAGTCTTACAACTATTATCCCTATGGCCATATGCAGCCCGAGGACGGTTTTGCCGTACTTGCTGTAGGCCTGGGTACTTATGTTGTTGAAGGTGAAAAGGCGTTCCGGTTCTCTCCAAAATACCCCAACCTGGAAAATAATTCTCCCAAAGATCAATATCTTAATTCCCAGGTCGAGCTTTTTGCCGTTGACCTCAACAAGAAGGAGTTTAACTTGCTTGAGGGTGATACCGCAGGGCTGGTCCGTTTAAGCATTGAGGATGCGGAGCGCCACGAAGTCATAAGGCACTGCGCTTCGGTCTATTCGGCAGAGAGTAAGACAATTTTTCCGGGAATAGACAAGCCCGGCCCCCGTATCATCAATTTTGCCGATATCCTTAAGTATGATTATATCCCGCTGGCCAAATCGCTGACTGAGATTCTGGATATTGTCAAGGAGGCGCTTGGCACGCCGGTGGAGATCGAATTTGCAATTGACCTGACAAGGGACAGTGATTATAAGGCCTCGTTCTACCTGCTGCAAATCAAGCCGATTATAGGAGCAACGCTCGACTATGACGTGAATATGGATGAGATCGACAAATCCCATATTCTTTTATATACTGAAAAGAGCATGGGGAATGGCATGATCAGCAATATTCAGGATGTGATTTATGTTGACAGGGATCTTTTTGACAAGTCCAAAACGCTTGAGATGGCAGCAGAGATTGACGGCTTCAATGATGAGATGATCAGCAGCGGCAGGCAGTATATTTTGCTGGGTCCGGGGAGATGGGGAACGCGCGACAGGTGGATAGGGATACCGGTCACATGGCCCCAGATCTGCAATGCAAAAATCATTATTGAGACCAGCCTTGAGGATTTTCCTCTGGACGCCTCATCCGGGTCGCACTTTTTTCACAATGTCACCTCTATGAATGTCGGCTATTTTTCCGTTCAGCATAATCAGAAGAACTCAGTCATAGACTGGGATATTCTTAAGAAACAGAAGGTTCTCAGACAGGGGAAGTATGTAACGCATGTTCAGTTTAAAAACAACCTGACTGTGAAAATGGACGGGAAGAAGAGGATTTCCGTCATCACATGGGAATAAAAGTCTGTAAAGTCAGAAGGATTTGCGATTTGCGANNGATTTGCGATTTTTGATTAAATCGACAATCGAAAATCTGAAATTGAAATTTTCTCTTCACTACTGCCTACTGCCTACTGCCTGCTGCCTAACCGGTTAAAGGTCCTTCTGGAAAATCCTGAATTTCTTGACAACCTTGCAGCCGATCCTTTCGTATTCACCTCGCATCCTGAGATTATCTTCCAGCACGAGATGGCTGTCGAGGCTTTCCATCCGGCTGTTAATGCCATCCTGGAGTATTTTGACTCCCATCAGCACATCAATACCCTTGCCCCTGAATTCCTTCCTGACTCCGCCGAGCATCATTATAAGCTTCTTTGACCTTTTTGATTCCCTGAGGACCTTTAGTATCCCAAAGGGCAGCAGTCTGCCCCGGCAGGCTTTTATTCCGTCACTGAGGTCAGGCAATCCAATGGCAAACCCGATCAACTGCCCATCCTTCTCAACCACCTTGATGAATTTCGGATCAATTATAGGCATGTAACGTGCCGCAAAATCTGATTTTTCCTTGTCATTGAGCGGTACGAAGCCGTATATCTCAGAAAATGTGTCATTCATTAGTTCCAGGACACGAAGAATATATGGTTTGAGTTTTTTCTTTGTCGGGAACTCGGTAATTGTAAATTCCTGAGTCCTGTTTATTCTTTCAAGCACCCTCTCATAAACAACAGGAAACTCCTTCGGCATATCGCCGAGGTAATTCACCAGGTCGATCTTTTTAGCATATCCCTCATTTTCAATTAGTTTAACCATGTATGGGGAATTGTTGGCGCTGGTGATGAACTGCGGGTATTCAAATCCCTCAATCTGGAATCCCTGCGGATCCTTATCTGAGAAACCGAGCGGGCCCACCAGTTTGGTCATGCTGTTCTGCCTGGCCCAATCCTCTATCCTGCTTATAAGAGCATGAAAAACGTCACCGTCGTCATAACACTCCATGAAACAGAACCTGCCATGAGTCTCGTTGTTAATCTCGTTATATCTTCTGTTGATCAGACCCATGATCCTGCCTGCTGGTTTACCGTCCCTGAAGGCAAGGAGCAGCAAGGCATCGGCATAGCCGAAAGATTTGTTTTTCTTTTTATCATACAATTCCCACTCATCCATGTAGATGGGTGGCAGCCAGTCAGGTTCATTCCTGTGGACCTTTTCAGGCAGATAGATGAAGTCACGGAGATCCCGTCGTGAAACGACTTCCTTAACAATAATTTCGCTCATGTATCAATAAGATTGGCCGTAAACAAATATAGTCTATCATTTGCTTTGCGCTTCCTTTTTATCAATTTCATCAGCCACGCGCAGCAATTTATGAGTATCCATGATATTGACAATGAATATAGCTACTACCAGAACGCCTGCCGAATAGATAAGCGAGTCGGGAATAAATACTTCAGCCACCAAACAGGCGCCCACGGCTATCCTTACTTCGGTAGGGCCCACTTTACCCGAGTCAATTGAATATTTGCCGGTGATCTTATACCTGATCAGGGCAAGGATCATTTCCCAGGCATACATTGTCACGAAGCCGTAACCAAAAACCTCCCAGATACCGTCAATATAAATGATATAGCCAAGGCCGATCAGGATAATGCTCAGCCAGTCGATTGTGATATCAAGAGTAAAGCCATACTGTTTCCTGGGTTTTTTGCGGTAATAGGCAAGTCTGCCGTCGAGGGAGTCTCCGAACCAGTTGATTAAAAAACCCAGGAGTCCGAGCAGAAGGTAAGTTCTGCTGACATAGGCAGCCAGCAAAAAACTGCCAAAAACTATTATATACCCGAAGAATCCGATTCCGGTAAGAATGTTGGAGGTGATCCAGGCCGGTATTCGCTGGACCAGCCACGCGATTGCCCGCTGTTCCTGTTTTTTAAGCAGGTTAGTCCTGGTCCTGTCACCGAAAACTGAATTTAAGATATCGCTGGTCTTCATTGAAAGTCGTGTTTTTCCTTGCTTTTTATCCTCAGTCATCCCGGTAAGTATTTATTGATTAAGATTAATCAATTTATGCGGAACAAAGCTATTCGGGAGGGGCATTTCGTAAACCATTTTCCTCAGGAAGGCCCCAAGCGATACGGGATCGGGAAACTGTTTCTGCTCATCCACGGTTATTAATCTCCCGACACCGATTCGTGGTTCCTGGAGGGTCTTGTTAAATACCTCCGACGGGAGCCTGAGCAGGCGGATCCGCCAGTTGATTAGGCCGAGAATATAGAAGAACGCGGAATTTTTGTCGAAGAAGCGTACCGGTATTATGGGGACCCTTACCGAGTGTATCAGGTGAAGGATGCTTGCCTGCCAATTTCTGTCCCGTACCCGGAGTTTCCCGGGGCTGAAGTCCGAGACGGCGCCGGATGGGAAAAATCCTGCCGGGTGGCCGTTGTGCAGATGATTGAGGGTATCACGTATTCCCTTTATGCTGGCGGCTTTCACGCCGGTCTTTTTATTACCTGCCGGGACTACTGAGATGAAATTATCGTCGAGAGTCCTGATCATGGACAAAATCCTGTTAACCATGAATTTATAGTCGGGTCTGATAGCTGCGAAAAGGTCTATTGACATAATTCCGTCGAGGCCTCCGTAGGGATGGTTTGAGACGGTGATGAAGGCCCCTTCGGGCAAAGAGCACAGTCGTTCTGCGTTGCCAACCACATAGTTGACGCCCAGATCATCAAGGAGTCCTGAAGTAAAAGCGGCTCCACTGTATTTCCCGGAGTTGTCATATATATTATTTACCTTATCAATTGACAGCATCCGCATGATAAATTCGGCGCGGCGGTGCCCTTTGTCGCCTCTGAAAAGGAAAGAGAGGGCCTCGAAGTCTTGTGGCTCAACAACCTTCATATCAGTCTACACAAATTTATAAATATTCCCCGATACCTGCAGACCGGAGAAAATAATTGGATGGAATGGACTGGCTAACGGAAATAGCCTTCGTGAACACGCAGTACAGCGGATTGATGAACTCAGATATGCCGCTGAAGGTCCGGTCAATGTATCCGGGCTCAGGTGAAAATGATATAAAAATGTATATTTGGGGTATGATCCGCAGCAGAAAGGAGTTTTTCTCCTGCCTGTACGGATGAGATTTAAGAATTAAAACAACCAGGATTCCTATGAAAAAATTTACCAGGCTTGCTACCGCTGCGGCATTAATGACAATGATCGGCATGACCGCATGTTCCACAACACCGACCGATATGACAAAAGCGAATATCATTCCCAAGCCGGTATCGGTTGAATCAACCGGCAAAACGTTTACCCTTTCCGGGCGAACCGGCATTTACGTCAGCGGCCCTTCAGAGGAGCTGGCTCCCATAGGTCAGTACCTGTCAGACAAGCTTTCTCCTTCAACCGGGCTGGTTATCAAGGTGATCACTGACGGCAGCAGACCGGGCAGGGGAGACATCCTTCTGGAACTGTCGGAGGCTGATGCCGACCTGGGTGAAGAGGGTTACGAACTTGTGGTCACAGACAAACTATTGAAAATTAATGCAAACAAACCTGCCGGTCTGTTTTACGGCATTCAGACTGTCAGACAGCTTCTGCCGGCAAGGGTAGAGATGGGCACGTTGCAGGATGGGCCCTGGGA
>DCSU01000174.1:9513-49010 GCA_002325785.1 Bacteroidales bacterium UBA1458
GTGATGTTTCACGCCATTTCTTCGGTGTGGAAGATATAAAGACCTTTATTGATCAGATGGCAACATACAAGATGAATATGTTGCACCTGCACCTTTCAGATGATCAGGGCTGGAGAATCGAGATCAAGTCGTGGCCCAACCTTACTGCTCATGGAGGCAAAACGGAAGTAGACGGCGGTGAAGGCGGTTTCTATACCCAGGAGCAGTATTCGGAGATAGTGAAATATGCCCGTGAGAGGTTTGTAACAATCATTCCCGAGATTGACATGCCGGGACATACAAACGCAGCCCTCTCTTCTTATCCGGAATTAAATATCGGAGGCAAGGCCCCCGAACTTTACACGGGAACAAATGTAGGGTTCAGTACCCTTGACACTAAGTCGGAGATCACCTACAAATTCATTGATGATGTTATCCGTGAACTGTCAGAACTTACTCCCGGTCCGTACATTCACATCGGAGGCGATGAATCTCATGTAACAAAGCTGGAGGATTACATTCCGTTCATCAACAGGGTTCAGGATATTGTAGTTTCTCACGGAAAGCAGGTGCTTGGCTGGGATGAGATTGCGCTTGCCACACTGAAGCCCAACACCGTTGTTCAATTCTGGGCAAGGGCTGACAATGCCATAAAAGGTGTGAACCAGGGAGCAAAGGTCCTCATGTCACCGGCCAAATATGCATATCTCGATATGCAGTATGATTCCACCAGCATCTTCGGTCTTCACTGGGCGGGCTTCATAGAGCTTGATCACGGATACAACTGGGATCCTGCCACGCTGGTGCCGGAAATCAAAAGGGAGAATATTATAGGGATAGAGGCGCCCCTGTGGTCCGAAACAATATCAGACAGAAAGGAAGCCGAGTACCTCCTTTTCCCGCGCCTGCCGGGTTATGCCGAGATAGGGTGGACCCCTGCGGAGATGCGCAACTGGGATGAATACAAGGTTCGCCTTGCATCTCACGGTCTGAGGATGCATGCAATGGGCATAAACTTCTACCAGTCGGAGATATTGGAGTGGGGGCTTCCGCTTCAGGAGGAGAGCCCTGCAGTTGAGTAACTGCAATAAGAAACAAGGTTCAGGTGTCACAATGTTCAGAAAAAAATTCAGGATGAAGAATGAGTTTATTCTAACGGGTATGATGTTGCTGGTTGCATGCAATGGCAACAGGGTCAGCGACGTGCCGTCAGCGGCAGTACAAGCAACACAGGCGGTACAGGAATTTAGTGCCGCCGGTAAAAAGGTTGTGGTATATACAACCGCCGATGGTACTGACCTTAGATTATCGGCAACAGACACGCTGACGTTTTCAGACTTCGGGCAGCCGCCTGAGACACAGCCCTCGCTGTTCCTTGATCCGGAACACAGGTTCCAGACCTTTATCGGGATAGGAGGCGCATTTACCGATGCCTCTGCAGAAACATGGGCAAAGCTGCCGGCAGAGAAGCAGGAGGAACTTATTAAGGCCTATTTTGACCCGGCTTCAGGTATAGGTTACTCGTTTGGCAGAACCAATATGAACAGCTGCGATTTCTCGAGTGACATGTACACCTATGTGGAGGAGGGCGACAAGGAGCTGAAAACCTTCAGCATTGCCCATGATGAGAAGTATAAGATACCCATTATCAGGGAAGCACTGAAAACAGCTGGAGGGACCCTCCCTCTGTTTGTCAGCCCCTGGAGTCCGCCCGCATGGATGAAGGACAATAATGACATGCTGTTCGGAGGGAAGCTTTTACCGGAGTACTACCAATCATGGGCTGATTATTATGTTAAATACATCCAGGCTCTTGAACAGATCGGAGTGCCCGTCTGGGGTCTGTCAGTACAGAATGAACCTATGGCAAGGCAGACCTGGGAGAGCTGCATTTATACAGCAGAGGAGGAGAGGGATTTCATAAAGAATTACCTGGGTCCGACACTTCACAAAAACAATATGGCCGGTAAGAAGCTCATTGCCTGGGACCATAACCGTGACCTCATCTATTACAGAGCAGCAGGTATTCTGAGTGACCCGGAGGCGGCGAAGTACGTCTGGGGTATAGGCTTTCACTGGTATGAGGTTTGGACCGGCGGAAGACAGTATGAAAATGTAAAACGGGTGGCTGAGGCATTTCCGGAGACGAACCTGCTGCTCACCGAGGCATGTCATTATCCGTTCAGCTGGGAGACAATAGACCAGTGGAAGTGGGGAGAGTTGTACGGAGAGAATATGATCCACGACTTCAACAACGGTGCGGTGGCATGGACAGACTGGAATATTCTGCTTGATGAGACCGGAGGCCCCAACCATGTCAAAAACTACTGTTTTGCCCCTGTTCATGCCAGGGTTAACGAGGGAACGCTCCATTACATGAACTCATATTATTACATCGGTCATTTTTCAAAGTACATAAGACCGGGAGCAGAGCGAATCATCAGTTCATCAAGCAGGGCCCAGCTGCTGACCACAGCCTTCATCAATACTGACGGCACAATAGCCGTGGTTGTAATGAATCCGACTGATCAAGAGATAAGCTACAGGCTGTATATAGGGAATCAGGCTGCTGTCACTACCAGTCTGCCTCACTCGATAGCCACCCTTACAATAATGGATATGTAACAGTCGCGGATTTGCCGCAATTTGCAGGTTTTGACCTTGAAAGAAACCAATAACCGAAATTGCCATGGAGAATCACAGAAAATGGGTTTTCATTGTTAATCCGGTAGCAGGCAACGGTTTTGCACTGACCCTGGTTGAAAAGATCAGACAGGAGATTGCCCTCCGCAACATGGATGCTGACATTGTCTTCACTGAGAGGAAAGGCCATGCCACCCAATTGTCAGAGCACTATGCCGCAAACGGATACAACTGCATCGTAGGTGTGGGTGGAGACGGTACCATGAATGAGATTGCTGTGCCCCTTGTTAACAGGAAGGATATAAATATCGGATTGATTGCCGGGGGCACGGGCAATGATTTCATTCAGATAACCGGGTTTCCCGACCGTTTCAGTGATAGTGACTGGGAGATGTTTTTCAATGTTAATGTGATGCCCATGGATGTGGGTACATGCAACGGGAAGATCATCCTGAATGGCCTTGGACTGGGATTTGACGCACAGGTGGCTTCGGAAAATTACACTGAATCAGGTGAGGTTAAACCTGGTGGCAAGAGTAAATATATCTGGCATATTTTAAAAACATTGTTTGCCTACAAGGAAAAAAGGATGACAGTGATCTGTAACGGGTCAACTCATGAGACCGACTGTTTCATGAACACCGTTGCCAACGGCAGGAGATTCGCGGGATCGTTTTACCTCACTCCCGATAGTATCGCCAATGACAGTCTGCTTGACGTCTGTGCGATCAAAAGACTATCCCTGTACCAGAGGCTCCGGATACTGCTTATGGTACCGGCCGGGACACATGTCAATGATAAGCGGGTAAGCTACTACCAGACGGATAAGCTGGTGCTTGAGTTCCCCTCACGGATGCCTTACCATATTGACGGGGAACTATATTTCGGACAGCATTTTGAGATGGGTGTCATTCCCGGAGCCCTGAACATTATTTATAATCCCGCGGGTAAACATTTTTTCAAAGTCGAACAGGAGGAGAGTGTTTCCACGGATGAGAAGGAGATAATTCAAAGAGGTTAAAGGCCGGGATTAAAGGCTGATCAGCCAGGCCAGCAGAGCCACACCGGCCCCTCCTGCAATAAGACTGTCAAACCTGTCGAGAAAACCGCCATGTCCGGGAATAAGCCTGGAGAAGTCCTTTACATTGTATTTTCTTTTGTAAACTGATTTGGCCGCATCGCCGGCAAATGCAAACACAACCACTACGGCAGCGGTGAGGATGACCCCGGAGAAGGCAATATTCGAAATTAAATGCCTGAATACAAGCGAGCTAAGTATAGCCACTGAGGCACCCCCAATAAAACCCTCGACGGTTTTGTTGGGACTTATTTTAGGGAAAAGTTTTATTTTTCCAAAGAGCTGACCCGTCACCTGGCTGAAGCCGTCAAAGATGCAAAGGATGAGAAAAGCGTACATTATCAGGCCCTGATCCATTCTGCTGAAAGAGATGAAGCCTGCGGAAAGGACTGCCAGTATGATCATTGCAGTCAGGAAGAAGATTTTATGGCGATATCCGGATTCCAGGAAGAGTTTCGCCACCTCAAGGAATCCGGCAGCAATTATTAAAATTGCAATATACCTGAAGAGCTTAACATCAAGGGCTATACTGAAGAACAGAACACTTGTTATGATGAAGTAGGTAAAGTGTTTAATCCAGGCCCTGCGGGCCACCTCCCGCTCCTTTTTCCTGTTGATGATCCATATTCCTGCGGTGCCCAGCGCGAAATATGAGATGATTATTATATAGGCTGTCAGGTACATATGATTATCTCATGAGTTATGTGATCTGTTCATCTGGTAAATATCATCAGGATACCAAAGATGATCATGCCAATTGCGTACCAAGTGCGTATGGGACCTTCTGCGCGTTCGAGCTTAATGCCGTTAAGCAGCCTGGGACCCAGGATTGACCCTATGATGGTGCCGGCAGTCAGAAAATAGACCTGTGTCAGGTCAATATCACCCACCAGGAAGTGAGCTCCCAGGGCTGACGCCGTATTAACCATTACCACCATTAGTGATGTTCCTATCACCATCTTAACAGGTATGCGCATAGCGAACATGCCCGCCTGAACCGGCGTTGCCCCGCTAGTTCCGAAGGTGGCGGTTATTATGCCGGCGATGAAACCGAAGAACGAACCTGTTGCGATTTTGCCGAAGCGTGAGCTTTCGGGTTTAATGATTCCGTTTGCCTCATCCCTTTTCTTTTTCCAGGCACTGATAATCATCTGCAGAGCAATCAGGATGATATAGATACCCCAGCTTACCTTCAACTGCTGGGCGGTTATCAGGCTGGTGATGCTTGCCCCGGAAAGCGCACCCAGGACACCCGCGGCCGCGAAGATCATGCCGGTACGGATCTTTGTGTTCCCGTTGCGGTAGTGTGCAAACGACCCGATGATGCATATCGGGAGTGTCGCGGCCAGAGATGTGGCAAGGGCGATGTTGGCCGGGACCCCGAACAGCAGCGTCAGCAAAGGGATGAAGAAGAAGCCCCCACCTCCTCCAATTAAGGTGCCTATCAGTCCGACAATAAATCCTATAAGCGGATACCAGAGATAGCTGTTGTCAAATGCGGAGTGAAAGATCATGGTCTCTTATCCTTTTCTGCCTTCTGTGCCTTCAGAACCCAGTAAAGCCCTTTGACATTCGATTGCATTTCGGGTATAATCATTTGTATAGCAATGTGTTCTATGGCTCCGATAATTGCCCAGGTGATGACCAGGTAATAGAATGGAGCATAGAAGCCCAGCGTGAAAAGACAAATGATGAAGGCTCCCTGTATATAGCCTCCGATCTTGGTGATATAGAGATGAAAACTGGGAAATTTTCTGAATTTAATGAGTGAAATAATCACTGTCAGTGCCAGCATACTTACAAATACTATGAAACTTACCAGATGAGGCCTGAAGTCATCCATTTTGAAAACAAGCAGGCCTGTGAAAGCAAGGAGGTAATTGAAATTGTCGGCAAAGGAATCGAGTTTTGCGCCTGTCTCTGATTCCATATGGAACCGCCTGGCAATATAACCGTCAATTATATCAGAGACGAGGTTTATGATAAGGAAGACAGCGAAGAGTTTTTCGTTTCGTGCAAATATGAAATAAAGGATAAATGGGACTGCCAGTAACCGATATGATGTTATCAGGTTCGGGATTGTAAAAAGGTCATTTTTTTTCATCAGATATTATCCTGAAAACCTCCAGGCTCAAGGGTTGTGAATTATAATACTGATCAAGGCTATACAAATATGGATAAAAAATCCATATTGTTTATCACAGGTCTGATTATTGGTTTCTGCAAGCCGGGCTGGCACGGCAGGGCTCACGGCGAAACTCCCTGTCCAGGCAGGGGGTCATAGCAGGTCTCACCATCCCGGCGTGGCTCACGGCAAAACTCCCTGTAACGGCAGCCATTTAAGAGTTAAAATTCCTGTTTAGCTCGACAGGGTCCGGGAAATTGAGTAATTTTATAGGGCAGTTCCTGTTGAAGGGAGCGCAATCGTTCAAGTCGGAATAACCATGATTCATATGAAAAAGCCAATGGTTCTGATATTAATGGTTCTGACCGTCTCCTGCGGTACCATCAAGAAATCCTCACTTCCACCTGAGGAAGACGAGCTGCTGATAACACGCAAATATGTAGGTGAGTACATTGAGCATCGCCAGACCGGTCCTGAGAATTATGACGGCCCCAACATGATCTGGGTAAAAAGCTCTATGGAAGATGTTTACGGTAAAATATCAGCCTACGGCAGGAAGTGCGAATTTGCTGAAGGAGACAGGTTATATATCAGAAGGACATTTTACAGTCCGGGGATTGTTGCCGGGTACTGGGTTTACACCCTTGAGAATGATGCCTCAGTCTCATACAGGGCAACCGATCTGCAGCATGACAAGGTAGTCTACATCAGGACCTGGTTTGAGTAATCTGGCAGTACAGTGCTGTTCATTTTGCGGGTGTGAATTGAAATTTGATATATTTAAATCTTCAAAACTGGAATCATAATTGTTTGTGATTTCCCGGAAGCCTCCAGAAGATGAACAGCATAATTGTAACGACATTTCAAAAGTTCGACAGGTCCCAGAGCCTTGGTGGATTGTTGCTTTTTGGTGCAACAATAGTGGCGCTGATATTTGCCAATACCGGTCTCAGTGATTTTTATGATACCATAAGGGAGACGGTATTTGGAATAGAGGCCGGTAGCTTTAGTCTCAAAAAGCCTTTTATAATCTGGGTCAACGATGGTCTGATGGCCATCTTCTTCTTCATGATCGGGCTTGAGATCAAGCGGGAGTTGATGATAGGAGAATTAAATACCCCGGCTAAGGCTGCGCTTCCACTCATTGCTGCTGTTGGCGGCATGGCAGTACCGATTGTATTTTATATTATCCTGAACAACAACCCACTGGCATCTCACGGATGGGGCATTCCAATGGCAACTGACATTGCCTTTTCACTTGCAATCCTGAAGTTTCTTGGCAAAAGGGTACCGGTCGGGCTTAAGGTTTTCCTGGCTGCCATTGCCATCATTGGTGATATCGTGGCGGTGCTGGTAATTGCCCTTTTCTACAGTAGGTCAATCGACTGGATGATGCTGTTATGGGCCGCCATTCCCATTTCCGTCCTTGTGGTCATTAACCTGATGAACCATTTCCCCAAGTATCTTCATCTCCTTTGCGGTATTGTTATATGGTACTGTTTTCTCAAAGCGGGTATTCACCCTACCATTGCAGGCGTATTGCTGGCATTTACCGTACCCCTGAGGCAGAAGACTGATGTGAAGACATTCAGCATTAAGCTCTTTGAGATTGCGGATGAGATTAAGGAGACCTCTGCCACAGAGGCACCCCTTCTTACATCTGATCAGATGGAGCAGATCGACGACATTGAGGAATGGGTGGAGAATGTACAGTCACCTTTGCAGCATATTGAACATGTGCTGCAGAACTGGGTAGCATATCTTATTATGCCTCTCTTTGCCTTTTTCAATGCGGGAGTGGCCTTCAGTGCCGGAATGCAGCCTGATCTGCCCCTGATTTCTAGCCTGGGGCTAAGTCTTTTCCTGGGAAAGACACTTGGAGTGACGTTGTTTTCATATGCAAGTATCAGGATGAAATTTGCCAGCCTGCCTCCCGGGGTATCCTTCGGGCAGATTTTCGGCACTGCCATACTTGCCGGAGTAGGCTTCACGATGTCAATGTTCATTGCCAACCTGGCCTTTTCAGATGCTCCTGTGCTGATGGACTCGGCCAAGATAGGAATACTTTCAGGTTCACTGGTCTCAGGTGTCGCCGGCTACCTTATGCTGAGATTCTGCCGTCAGGGTAACAGTCAGATCATCAGCGTGTGAAGATCATGCAGGACAAAAGCCGGGATCTCTATTTTATTGCCATTATCCCTCCCCGACCGTTGCTTGATGAGATTCGGGTGATCAAAGAAAGGTTCCGTGACAGGTTCGGTGCCGGACACGCACTGAAGTCGCCGGCCCACATAACCCTTCAGATGCCGTTTAAAAGAGTCTCGACATTTGAAGAGAAGATTTCGACAGCATTGAGAAGATTTGCCTCAGATGAAAAGAGTTTCGGTGTTGATCTTGATGGTTTCGGAGCCTTTCCTCCGAGGGTTATCTATATCAAAATTATCAACCCTGAACCTGTACGCAGCCTGCACAGCCGCCTCAGGGATGTGCTGTTTTCGGAGCTAGGTTTCAGCCAGGAAGAGACAATGGCAGATATTAAGCCTCATATTACGGTTGCTACGAGAGATCTTACGAAAGCAGAATTCAGTGATGCCTGGCCTGAGTTCAGTGAGGGGAAATTTGCCGGTAAGTTCGAAGTCAACAATATTTTTCTGCTGAAGCACAACGGCCGGAGCTGGGACATCCTGGAAGAGTTTCCTTTCGGAGAGAGATGAAGCGAAGAACATTCATATCAGGAGGGGCTGTTGCCGCAGCCGGATGGATGGCAACGGGCCGGTTGCCGCTCTTTGCAAAAGCCGGACCTGGCGCTGGCATGGTCACAAGCGCAATCGGACTGTATGATTTATTCATTGACCCCGGGGCCTCTTACCGCCCCTTCGTCAGATGGTGGTGGAACGGCAACAAGGTGGAGGCTGCCGAGCTGGTGAGGGAACTACGTTTACTTAAGGAGGCTGGTATCGGAGGTGTGGAGATCAACCCGGTTCAGTTCCCATCACGTTCCCCGGGTGATGATCTTGGGAAACCATCACTGCAGTGGCTCAGCAAGAAGTGGCTGGCAATGCTGAAGGTTGTGTTTGATGAGGCGAAGACCCTGGGGATGACCTGCGACCTGATTGTCGGTTCCGGATGGCCCTATGGGAGTGAGGACCTTGAAGAGGAGGAGCGGTCACGCATTGTGACCGTTGCTGCAAGAAAGGTCAGTGGCCCCATTGACATTTCATTCTCCAGGGATGAGCTTTTCACAGAGGCTGACCCGGCTGTCAGCTCGCCCTGGCACGGGCGCAGGCATAAACTGCTCTCTCTGTCACTTGTGCCCGATCCGCTGTCATTACCTGAAGAGATTACCGATTTGTCGGACAGGATTGGCGAGGAGTATTTTAACCTGTTTATTCCCGAGGGTGATCATGCCCTTTATGCCCTTGTAGAGACATCGGGGTTCATGGAGGTCATCAACGGTTCTCCCGGAGCCAGCGGACCGGTACTTGATCATTACAGCGAGGCTGCAGTCAAGAGATACCTCAATCACATGTCTGACACTGTGGAAGGATTTACGGGACCTCTTTCAGAACACCTGCGGGCGCTGTTCACTGACAGCATGGAGCTGGAGGGCTCAAACTGGACCTCGGATATGCGGGATGAGTTTTTAAGAAGACGAGGATATGACATCTTTCCTAACCTGCCTTTTATTCTCTTCAGGACCGGGGCCATGGGCAATGTCACTGATTTCGGGTATGGTGCTGTCAGGGAGCCGGGTTTTGAGGAGATGATCATGCGTATGAGGTATGATTTTGAATTTACCAGGGCGGAAATGCTTGAAGAGAGGTTCCTGAAGACATTTTCATCCTGGTGCAGGGAGCTTGGGGTCAGGTCACGGATGCAGGCCTACGGACGTGGTTTCTACCCGCTGGAGAGCAGCATGGCAGTTGACATCCCTGAGGGGGAGTCGTGGACCATGAACTGGCTGAAGCACCGTATAGGGGAGGAGATGCCTGAGAGTGACTACAGGAGGGGCAGGGCCTATACGATGGTCAATAAGTACGTCTCATCGGCGGCACATCTGAGCGGGAAGAGACTGATCAGCTGCGAGGAGATGACCGATACCTACACTGTCTTCAATACGTCACTCGAAAACCTGAAGATCGGCAGCGACCAGAGTATAATATCAGGGATAACCCATTCCATTTTCCACGGATTCAATTATTCGCCACCGGAGGCGCCATGGCCCGGCTGGATAAGATACGGAGGCTACTTTAGTGAAGACAACAACTGGTGGCCCCATTTCCCTCTGCTGAATCTGTACAAAGGGCGACTCTCTGCCCTGCTGCAGAACTGTGACATGTATGCTGATATAGCTATCCTCCCGCCGACAGCGGATATGTGGAGCCGTATTGGAATGCAGAATGAACCTTTCCCCTCGGTTCTGCACGCTGAATACCTCTCACTTGTCTGGGAGGCCATTGTCAGGAACGGCAGCGGGTGCGACTATGTGTCCGAGAGGATACTCGTTGCCTCGGAGGTAGAAAAGGGGTTCATAACATACGGACCCCGGAAGTATCACACAATCTTCCTGGTTCAGGTTGAAAGCCTGGAACCTTCCACTGCAGATAAACTGCTTGAGTTCGTCCGTTCAGGAGGAAGGGTTTTCTGTATAGAAACCTCTCCTTCGAAATCCGTCGGTTGGCAAGACCACGATGAGAGAGACAACCATGTAAATTTAACTTTTGAAAAGCTGAGAGCATACCCGGAGCGGTTCATAATGCTTAAAAAGCCTGAAAATGACTATATAAGTTGGTACAGAGATGTACAGAAGCAGTACCAAATATTGCCATATTTCAGAATTGATAATCCCGGTCCCTTCCTGATGCAGACGAGGTACAGTGCGGATAACGGGTCTGAATATATTTTCATTATTCACTCGCATCTCCATGATTCACATCAGACTCGGATTGAGTTTTCAAAAGAAGTATCGCGCCGGAAACGCTGTTCGGTATGGGATCCTGAAACCGGTAAGCGCAGCAGGGTAAATCTGGACGGAAATAACGGCATTACTCTTGATCTTGGACCGGCAGAATCATTACTTTTCGTATTTGACCGTGAAACTGTACCAGATGAATGGAGGCCTCTGCCAGCCGCCGGCGAGGAGATGCATGAGCTTGCAGGAGCCTGGCGGGCGGAATTCAGGCACTGCCGCGACGGCTCTGTGAAAGAAGTTGAGATGGACAGGCTGACGGATCTGAAAGAGATGCCGGATTATGTCCACTTTTCGGGAACCATAGTCTATTCCAAAAGGTACAGGCTTGAAAAGTCCGTGAGCCTGGTACTCAATCTCGGCAAGGTATATGGCACCTCAGAGCTCATCATAAACGGAAACAGATGCGGGGTAAAATGGTTTGGCCGCAGGATATTTGATATAGGGAAGTATATCATCGCGGGCGACAATCTGATTGAGGTTATTGTGACTACCTCCATGGGAAACTACATGAAATCACTTACTGACAATCCGGTTGCACAGTATTGGACCAATGCAGGTACCAAGAACCAGCCGCTCCAGTCGATGGGTATGACCGGTCCGGTCACTTATTATAACATATGATATGAAAAACAGGAAACTCTTTTTGTCACTTATCCTTCTTGCATCCATGCTTCAGCTTGCGGCAAAGGATTACAATGCATCAATGTTCGGAGTCAGATCGAACGGTACCACCCTCAATACAAATTCCATACAGAGGGGGATTGACTATATCAGTGAGAACGGTGGTGGGCGCCTGGTCTTTTATGTAGGCAGGTACCTTACGGGAACCATCTACCTGAAATCGAATGTTACCATTCATCTTGAGGAGGG
Source organism: Bacteroidales bacterium UBA1458 (assembly GCA_002325785.1). Taxonomy (GTDB): domain Bacteria; phylum Bacteroidota; class Bacteroidia; order Bacteroidales; family VadinHA17; genus SR-FBR-E99. The sequence goes on from DCSU01000174.1 coordinate 21,181, forward strand.
TGCGATACTCGTCGGTTCAACCACTCCGTTCGATTATGAGAGGAATTATAACTGGACCGCGCTCATCTTTGCGCTTGACCAGAAAAATATCGGGATCACCGGCAAGGGTGTTATTGACGGTCAGGGGTTCCAGGTGGCATATAACCTTGTTGATTTGATTCACAAAGGGGTGGTTAAGGACCCCCTGAAGTATGACCGGCCCAGCGAGACAATCCGCCCCCAGAATATTTATTTCAGGGGCTGCAGTAACATAGTGATCAGTGGCATAATACTCAGGGATCCGGGTAGCTGGAACCAGCAGTATGATCAGTGCCGTAACCTTGTCATTGACAACATCACGGTCGACAGTAAATCATACTGGAATAATGACGGAGTGGATATTGTTGATTGTGACAGCGTGGTTGTCTCGAATTCATACTTTGATGCAGCCGATGACGGTATTTGCCTGAAGTCGCACAGTGCCGACTTCGTTTGCCAGAATGTCTGGATTCGCAACAACACCGTCAGAACAAGCGCCAACGGCATCAAGTTCGGCACGGTGGGGCACGGCGGTTTTCGTAACATAAGCATCATCAACAACCTGGTGTTTGACACATACAGATCGGCAATCACCTTTGCCGCCGTTGACGGGGGCTTTGTCGAGAATATAGTAGTCGACAGTCTCCGGTCACTCAACACCGGCAATGTTATCTTCCTGAGGATAGGAGAACGGCGGGCAGGAAAAAAAGGAAGGATGAACGGCGTGACAATCTCAAATGTATACGCAGAAGTGCCGGCTACCAAACCTGATGCCGGATATAATTATGAGGGCCCCGTTGAGGACCTGCCACGCAACATTTCACCTTCGTCAATAGTTGGAATGCCTGATGCCATGATCGAGAACATTACGTTGAAAAACATTGAGATACATTATCCCGGGGGAGGAAACCCGCATTATGCAAAGGTCGGGCTTGACGAGCTTGACAAGTTGCCGGAGATGGGTGCAAGTTACCCTGAGTTCTCAATGTTCAGGGAATTGCCGGCATGGGGATTTTATATAAGGCATGCCAGGGGAATTACCTTCGAAAATGTCAGGCTGTTATGTGACAAAAAGGATTACAGGACTGCGGTGGTTCTTGACGACGCACACGGAGTCACCTTCAGGAATCTTAAGGTGACGGAACCGGGCGGCAGGAAGGAGCCTGTATTTCATTTCAGATCCACGGCTATTGACCTGTAGAGGCAGGGTAAGGGCCTGCCTCCGGGGTGCCCCCGGGGAATGTTCGTCATCAATTTTCAATTCTTTAAAGGAGGTAACAGAAATCCTTATCCCAGATCGGATATCCGGCTAAGCAGGGCAGCGTCAATTATTGTTACATCACGTCCCTGAATTCTTATTATACCTTCATTTTTAAGTTCAGTCAGAAGCCTGACAGTGTTTTCCTCCGAGATGGCTGACATCTCTCCGAGCTCTTTCCTGGTCACGGGCAGGGTGAAGCTGTTATTGCCATAAAATGCAGCCAGTGATAAAAGGCTCTCCGCAATTCGCCCCCTGATGTTTTTTTGATTGAGGCATATGATCTTTTTCATTATCAGGGCTACAGATTTACCGAAGGCCTTGTTGAGCCTGAGGAGCACTTCATGGTTTTCGAGGTACAGCTCTTTCAGGGATTCGAGCTTAACCATACACACCTGTGAATCTTCAATGGCCGTCACAGAATAAGTATAATGGATGCTTTCAAAAAATGAAAGCAAGCCTATGTAGGCTGGTGGTCTCATAAGGTACAGGATGATGTTGTGACCATTAATCCCTTCAATGTATAGTTTTGCCGTTCCCGAAGTCAGGTAAATGGCATGACTGACGTTGTCACCCTGTCGGCAAATCATCTCGTGCTTCCGAAACCTTGCCCGGATAATGTTTGATTCGGGGAAGACTCTGCCAGACTTCCTGAAGGCATCATAGAGATCACACTTGTTTCTGCAAGCCTCACAAGGCATTTTACCGGTAATTCTCATTTTCAGCAAGTTATATTGTAGAAATTTAGATTAATCCATCTGAACGTCATTGATAATGCCGGCTTAAGGCCTATAAATAACCAGTTATCATTTTCAAATATAGTTGATTTAAAACAATGTTACATTGCAAGGTTATGCCAGGATGTACATCTTTCAAAATCTCTATTTTAGCTAATCTTAAACGGATTACCAAACACCCGAAAATCTATGGAATCAAGCGACCAGTACAATTTCAGTATTTTCACTCCCCGCAATTTGCACGGAAAGAAGAACAGGAATGTAATCTTTACCATGCTTGCCATCTGGGTGGTGGCAGTTTTCGGCTTCCAGTTCCTTCTGAGGGCTATTGAGAAGCCAACTCCCGAAAAGGCTCTGACGATATTTGAAACAGAGTGGTCCGGCATTGCCTCAGGGAATGAGGATGGGGCAGATTACCGGGCTCTTCTCAATTCACTTCTCATGGTTAAGGGGAAGCTCACCGTTGCTGCAAGTGACCGGGAACTCCTCTCTGAGGCAATAAGTACCGTCACATTCCGGATGGTACCTGACTCCCTGAGACCTCTTGTAATGGAGAAGGTTGCGGAGCTTGAGATAATGCATGCAGATATTGCCGGCCTGAAGGGTCAGCTGTATATGGACCTTAAATTCCGTATACAGGATGCCAGCAAAAACCTGATCACTATTCTTGAACCCCATACCGGATATGGAGCAACAAGCCTGGAGGCGTCACTACTTGCTGCCAGCCTGAAAAAGGACTACCCTGTTTCATTAATGGAACCATCCCTGGCCCGCCTGCCTGACCTGATGAAATTGTATCTCACGCATAACCAGTCGGTACTTACTGATACAAAATTCCTCGGGTTTCCTTTTCACTATTTCTATACTGCCGTCTTTCTGCTGGTACTTTTCGTGGTGCTTTGCATAGCTTATAATATTCTGATAGAATGGCGCTTAAAAAATGAAGGCATTGTTGAATAATTTAATATGCAGAGATACATGAAAAAGTTATACGTCACCTTTATTATGCTCCTGGCGGGAGCAATCTCATTAAATGCGCAGAATCTGACTCAGCTGGAAGGAAGTTTCAAGACCGGACCGGCGATAATACTGATCGCTACTCTGGTTACATTTGTATTGGTCGGGATATTTTTCCGCGCAAAGGATCCGGCTGACTATTATGCTGCCGGGAGGAGCATATCCAAGGTAGGATCGGGCATGGCCATCGCCTCCAACTGGATGAGTGCAGCCTCGGTGCTGGGCATGGCAGGCATGATGTACGGGTTCGGTTATAACGGTCTGGCTTATGTTGTCGGCTGGACGGGAGGCTATGTTCTCCTTCTGATACTGATGGCTGCCCAGATCAGGAAATATGGCAAATACACGGCACCTGACTTCATAGGGGACCGTTTCTACTCACGCGATCTCAGGATTGTAAGTGCAGTTTTTACTATTCTGATATCGTTTGCCTATTGCGTTGGACAGTTTGGAGGCATAGGATTGATGTTCAAGTGGATACTAGGGCTTAACTATACGTGGGCGGTAATAATCGGTTCATCTGTGGTTTTGCTCTATACCCTGATTTCAGGCATGATCGGAGCGACAAAGAACATGCAGATCCAGTATGTTATAATTGTGGTATCATTCCTTATACCGGTTTTTATAATGGCATATAAGTTTGATTATTTCTGGCTTCTTCCTCAGATTGGTTACGGTGCCGCTGTAACTGACATTGTGCAAGGAATTCCAGCACCAAATATTTCTGACGGTGCTGCCCTGCTCAATGCATACGGTCATGACCTTTCGATCGTGCCCAGTCCGGAATTTGCCATGCCATGGGATCCCTCAACCGGTACAACCTTCTTCCAGTGGGTTGCTATTTGTTTTTCACTGATGGTTGGTACGGCAGGGCTGCCCCACGTGATCCAGCGCTTCTATGTTGTGCCGAAAGTAACAGATGCCAGATGGTCAGTTGTATGGGGTCTCTTCTTCATATGTCTCGTTTATTGGTCTGCTCCGGCATATGCAACTTTCGGGAAGCTGCTCTCCTCAAATCCTGAGGTGGGTGTACTTGCCAAGGATGCAATTGTAGTTTACACGGCTCAGTTGGGAGGGGTCAACTCACTTGTTGTAGGTCTGCTGGCAGCGGGTGCCATCTCTGCGGCTTTCTCTACGGTCGCGGGTTTGCTGGTCGCTGGAGCGTCAGCTTTCTCGCATGATCTCTATGTTAAGGTCATCAATCCGGCCTCAACCCCGAAACAACAGTTGAGAATTGCCCGTTTAGGCACTGTTCTCATGGCAGTGCTGGTGACAATAGTGGCACTCATGAAGCTTGGACTGATTGCACAGCTTGTCTCTGTCGCGTTTTCAATGGCAGCATGCACCATATTTCCGCTGTTCCTTCTTGGAATCTGGTGGAGTGGTTCTAACAGGGCCGGTGCAAAAGCAGGACTGTTCGCAGGAATCCTTGTTACTGTTATATCACTGACCTATTTCATCGTTAATCTTAGCGGAGGCGCTCTTCCGGGGCAGGCCTTTATTTCATACTGGCTTAATGTATGGTATTTCGCATGGTTTGGAGCTCCGCTGGCGATTGCGGTTAATATTGTTGTCTCTCTGCTTACAAAACCGACTCCTCTCGAGATTAAGAAATTTCTTGCGGAACAGGTTCATAACTGATGAGTCTTAAAGACCTGATTGTTATATCACCCGGTACGAAGAAGTTACTGGCAATCACTCTTTCGGTAACATCGCTGGCAGTGACCTTTGCTTTTTTCTATTACAGAGGAGTCAACAGGTCGGAAGACCCGCGCGTAACTGAGGCCCGGGGGTTAATGGCTGAATATGACCGGGTGTCAGGTGGAAAGAACAGCTATGCCTCGTTTTATCTACTTGATTCTGCAGGCGGGATTTACATGAGGGTACCAGGTTACGAGTCTTCGTGGGAGAGAGGTGTCATCTATAACAACAAGTGCAGTGGCCTTCTACTGATGGCCTTGTATGACAGCACTGTAACCGCATCTGAGAAGAACACGCTTCTTGATCTCTCCATCAGCTACTGTGACAGTAGTATAACGGTATATACCGGTTGGCTTGATGAATGGGAAGATCTGTCTGAAGAGGTCGTATCACAGCGTCTGCTTCCATCAATGAATGTGAAGGATCCTGCATTTGCGGGGCTTAACTTTAACAGAATCTTCAGGAAAAGGGTCAGGGATGTCATGCTTGCCCGGATTGAAACACCCAGAAGGCTCTCTGTCAGCTATACCAATAAGGCCACTGCATACCGTCACCTGATGAGGCAGGATTCAGCGCTGGTTTATTATGAAAAGGCTCTCACATTGTGGAAGGAAAACCGCACAGCAGAGAGCAACCTGAGTGTGCTTCTTGGAGGTGAGCCTCTGAAAACGGGAATCATTGAATCTTTGTTTCCCCCGGACAGGAAGAAGGCAAGTAAAAATTGAGTCTTGTTGTACCACCAATAAGGCAAAAAACAGATATTAAATAAAGTCAATATGAAAAGAGCAGCTGTAATAATTGCAAGTCTGATTTTGCTCGGGCCACAGCTTGTGGCACAGGATGATGGTCAGAACTGGGGGATAAAACTATCAGGTTATGTTAAGACTGATATTTTTTACGATACCAGGCAGTCATCTGCCTCCAACGGCTTGCGTGAAGGACACTTTTATCTGTTTCCCGATGACGTCTTGTATGATGAGGAGATGAATGACCTGAATGCCAACCCATCTTTTCATATTCTTAACATACAGACAAGGGTGAGAGGTGACATCACTGGTCCTGATGCCTTTGGTGCAAAGACCTCGGGAGCAATTGAGGCTGAGTTTTTTGGCACTGGTGAGAGTGATCTCAACGGGTTCAGGCTTCGTCATGCATATGTAAAGATGGACTGGACCAGGGTGACCCTGATTGCAGGTCAATACTGGCATCCGATGTTTCCGGCAGAAAATTTTCCGGGTACCATTAGCTTCAATACCGGTGCTCCTTTTCTTCCTTTCAGTCGTAATCCGCAGGTCAGGTTTGTTTACTCACCGGGCAAGTTCAGCGTAACCATGGTTGCATATTCACAGCGCGACTTTTCATCGGGGGGACCCGATGGCAACAGCAGCAAATACATCCGAAACAGCGGAATACCGGGATTACATTTTCAGGTAAAGGCACCCGCAGGTGAGAATCTGACAGCCTGGGGAGGTATAGATTTTAAGGTTATCAGGCCTGAGATCAGGACAACAGCGAACATTGAAACTGATGCCACCGTGAGCAGTATGGCCGCTTTTGCCACTCTTAAACTTAAAACAAAGCCGTTAAACTTTTCTGTAATGGGCGTTTATGGTGAGAATGCAAGTGATATGATGATGATCGGAGGATATGCGGTTTCTGGCATTACAGACCCGGTTGACCAGATCAGGGAGTGGACCACAATGAATAACGCCGGATTTTGGATTGATCTGAGCACCAACGGCAAGAAGGCTGTTTTTGGTCTCTTCAGCGGCTACAGCAAAAACCTTGGTTCAAGGGAGTTGGTTGAGGGGTCTGTTTACGCCAGGGGCAGCAACATTGATCATCTATTCAGAGTATCTCCGAGGTTATCCGTAACGGAGGGTAAACTGAGTATTGCAGCAGAGATAGAAACGACCCTGGCTGCTTACGGCACAATGCAGTCTGACGGCAGGGTGACGGATACCCATGATGTTACCAATGTGCGTATGCTGCTCAGTATGATCTATCGCTTTTAAATTGTTACGGTGTGAAAATCATTGCCAGCCTTCAGCATCAGATTATTTATTTCTTCAATCGCACCTGCGGCAAGTAATTGCATATCGGCGTATCTTACCTTAAAATCGACCCTGTTATCCGGCTCCCTGCCGGTGCTTATGCATGATGCCTGATGCGAGAGGCGTATAAATGCAAGGTCTTTCCATGCCCTCAGGGCATTGCGGAGCAGCTGGTGGCTGATATGTTTTCCTGAATGCAATTCAAGGATTCTGTCTACTGTTGACAATCCGTCAAGCCCGTGTTTCAGGGCATAGAGGCGGATAACCCCTGTTAGCGCCATGAGGATTCTCTTGATATCCGTCGTCTCCTCTGTGAGGGCCGCCCGGGAGGGATTGAATTGTTTCAATGCCATCGACATATGGTAGAAGAAGATGTCACTTGTCCGGAGGCTGGTTTTTACATATTCTCTAAGCTCATTGCAGAGTGAGTCATCTCCGTAACATGGTCTGAAGTCGAAGAAAATGCTTATATCCAGGATCTCCGAGGGGCCAGGGATTCTTATCCAGTCTGAAAAATAGCCCTTCCATTTATCAAGAGGCTGGCACCATTTCGGATTCCCGGCCATGTTATTACCCTTGCAGAGACGAAAGCCGATCTGGTCAAGCAGTTCATTTACTTTCTTCCCGAGTGCCAGGAAATAATCTTCTGCCGCTTGCAGCTTCTCTCCTGCAAGGTTTTCAAAAATGATGGCGTTATCCTGGTCTGTCAGAAAGCTTTGCTCTCTTCGTCCCGCACTGCCTGTCTGGATGAATGAAAAACGGCAAGGAGGCGCTCCGGCATCCTCTATGCATAAATCGATAACCCTCTTGCATACTGCATCGGCGACTGAGGAGATGTGAAGGGAGATCGCATATGGGTCTGAATGGCCGGCAATCATTGACAGTGAGGCCTTATGGCTGTTCTGCCATATCTTTTTAAGGCTGTTAACCGAGCTGGCCGCAGCAATATCATTTAAGATCAACTCATGGGTCATTGCGGAGGCATGGGCTAACTCATCATTGGTAATAACACCTGCAAGCCTGTTTTCTGACGACATAACGAGGAGGCATCCGGAACTGTTCCTGATCCTGTCTATAGCTACAGTGATCTTTGCATCTTCTCTGACAAAGGATGGTGGCGCATGCATGAATCTGAAGATCTCAGCGGTGGCCGAATCTCCTTCCGCCATTCCGAATCCGATACTGCCTGCATCGGCCACACCCATTGGTTCCCCGGTACTGTTCAGAACAACCATCACCCTGGTATTATTCTCTTTCATCAATGCAACTGCCCTTGAGATAGTTGTATTTTCAGGGCATGTAACCGGGGGCTTCATAATTGCTGACACCGGTGCATCCTGTATATACGGAGCACCATAGGTCTCATATCCGGCTGCAGGAATGCCAGAGGCAGAGAGCGGAGCCGAAAGCAGCTCAATACTTCCGTCACACCATATTTCACCGGTTCCGGAGTCAATAACCAATATCGTTAATAATACCGCTATCTCATTACCGTCTTTTCTCCTGAGAATAACATTCTGGTTGTCAAGGCCATTCATTGTTTCAATCATTTGATAGACGTATTCATATTGATGAGGATCAGCAAACATTGCTTCGAAGTGATGCAGTTGCAATTCCTGGATGTTTGAATAGCCCAGCAAGTTTAAGACCGGAGCAGTGGCGTGAATGAATCTTGGTTTTATACCATAGGTTAAACGGAAAAAACCTGTTCCCGTATTCTCAAGGAGCGATATAGGGAGGTTTATTCCGGATGTTGACGATAAGCTTCTGGCGGGACGGATAACGATTAGTACTGCATGATTGTCGCCCAGAGTGATCCGTGACAGATCGGCATGACATGCTATCTGTTTTCCGGTTCTTGTTTTCAGCATGCACTCGACAAATCGTCTGGCTGACAGTTCCTCATATAATTTCACCGGATCATATGGATCACTAATATTCTGTGAGCTCAGTATATCTGGCAAAGGCCGGTTCAGGATCTCTTCCTCGCTAAGTTCAATCCACGAAAGCAATGTCTTATTTGCCTGAATTCCCTGCCCTGACCATATTATGACTCCCTCTGATGCTGCCTCTGCCAGTGTCCTGTAGAGCTCTCTCGATTTACGGAGTTCCTCTTCAGCCCTGCTTCTCTTCTGTTCTATTTTATGGCTTTGGCCTGATATGGCAAGCAGGAGACCAAAAATAAACAGGCCGAAAATTCCGGAAATTGCAAGTGTTCTGATCTCCATCCTGCGTATCTCCGTCCTGACATCCTCCACATATATCCCTGTTCCTACGACCCATTCCCAGGGCTCAAACAGTCTTACATAGGACAATTTCGGAACTATACGGGTAGAATCATCATTCCATTGCCACATATACTCAACATAACTCTCACCGTCATCAGCCACGGCTTTCACAAATTCGACAAAAATTGCCTTACCCTTTGAATCATAAAAGCAGGAGAGATCCTGTCCGTTGAGGTCAGGTCTGTATGGATGGGTTATCATCACCGGAACCTTGTCTGTAATCCAGAAATAATCCTTAAGGTCATGCCCGTACCTGATGGTTGTGACAGCTGCCCCGGCCTGTTTCTGAGCCTCGGGTTTTTCAAGGTCACCGTTTTGCTCCAGCGTGTGGTAGTACTCAAGAAGGCTGTAGACTGATGCAGTCATTTCATGGATCAGGTTCCTCTTGCGGTCCATCATGACCTTTTCAAAGGCCGGTATCAGGTAGAGGAATATCATTCCCGCAAAAAGTATAATGGCCAGCAGGGCAGGCAGGTCAATCTTCAGCAGAAACAGCTTTTTTTTACCTTTTGGAGCTCGCTCTTTCATAATATCCTCCTAAGTAATTTTTTCATGTTTCAGATATAGCATTCCTGTGTCCGTATCCAGGACAGAAAATGACGTTCTTCCGTTACCTCCCGTGAGAGGGGGCAATAAGATCATCGTCATTTCATGTCCGAGAAAGATTCTGTCGTTGGGGACAGGATGAACAGCCCGCAGGAAAGGTATTGGCCCATGGTGCGAGAAGTATGCAACCGGTTTGTGCGAATGGCCTGAAAAGGAAAACATAATTTTGTGATGGCTCATGAATTTCCACAGTTCTTTCAGGTGCCGGTGCTTCTCAATATAGAGGGTGGTTGAGCCTGTGAAGTCAGGGCAGACATAGTGTGAAAGAAGGAGAGTTGCCTTGATCTCAGATAGAATGACATATTCGGGAATAGTATTCAGATATGATATTTCCTCCTCCCCCAGATCATTTGGGTCTTCCCCTTCAAATGACCAGACCAGGCCCTTTGAAGCGCCTCTTCTGGCTGAAGGTGCCATCTGAAACCATTGTTCCGGGTAGTTGTAGCCGTTTGACCAGGAGGGGAGCCTGTTTGCCGCAAAAAGGTCATGATTCCCGGCAACCACCCACCTGCAGTTTGATCTTATGAGCGAAATGCATTGACTGGCGCTTTTGATGAAGTGGTAATTATAGAACCTGCGGTCATACCCTGTTATGTCACCCAGGCAGGCAAGCTCATCACATCCACTGGCCTCTGCAAGCTTAAGGACGGCCTCAAGCATTGTTACATTTTCATGGATATCAGTTATGATTCCCAGCTTCATAATTTCTGTCAGTTGGGCTGCCTCAATGAGTGCCGTTATTATAGACCAAGTTACGCAGATTTGACTGATTTGGCAGCAGTTCACCCATTAAAGTCCTGAAAATCCAGAATATTAGTATCATTGTGAAATTATTTATACCCTGATTAATATTTTCAATGGATTTCGATTACTCTGACTTCTGTCACGCAGGGGCAACCTATGAGGTCAATTACTCTGCCCTTCCGACAGGGGTGGAGTTGCTGACTGTCATATTCACACCTCCCGAACCGGCTGATGCTCCGCCGGTGATATTTGTTCCGGGACTGGCCTCCGTAATTGAGAACTTCAGGGAGACGGTAATTGAACTGACAAGACATCATACGGTTTACTATATTGAAACGCGTGAAAAAAAGAGTGCGTTGATCAACAAGGGTCACCGGTTCACTGTAGAGGAGGTTACCTCGGACCTGGTTCACTTTGCCGGTCAGACCTTCCCTGAAGGTTCCCGGTACGTCATGGCAGGATATTCACTGGGGGCAACAGCCATTGCAGAGGCCTTTGCGTTACTAAGAAACAAGCCTGAGAGGATCGTTCTTATTGAGCCGAATAGCTCCTTCCCGTTTCAGGGATGGTTGCTTTTTCTGGCAAGGGCAGCCGGGGTAATATACTATCCGGTGAAACCGATTCTCAAGTGGTACATGAGGCGTTTTCGAATTAATCTTGCAGAGGATTACGAGATGTATCGTATTAACTGCAGGATCCTTGATTCGGCAGAACCTGTCCGTACCGGCCGTGCAATAAGGGACCTCAGCAAATACCGTATGACCGGATGCCTTGGGGAGATATCTGTACCGGCGCTGGTTGTGGTTGCCTCAAAGGACAGGTTCCACAGCCATGACGAGGGCACGGATATTGCCAGACAGATCAGGGATGCCGGTTATATGGACCTGGTCGACAACAGGAGGACCCATAGTGCTGAGATGGGCCGCGTGATCAACGAATTTATTTCTTCTCCGGCACAAAGACCATCTCAAGCAGGTCAGCTTTGGCAAGATATTTCTTAACCAGCTTTTTCATGTCTTTTACGGTAAGGCCGTTGAGTATTCCGGCATAATTTTTCTCATCATTGCCATCAATTCCGTAGAGGTAATAATTGGTGATCGTGCTTGCCCAGTAGCTGTTGTGCTCCTTCTCCTCCTCGCGTGTTTTGAGCAGGTTGCTGACGCTCTTTTCAAGATTCACCTGTGAAGGGCCGTTAACGGCAATTCCCTGCAATTCTTTGTAGATTATTGCTTTAAGGTCCGCAGCCCTGGCAGGGTCGCATTCGAACGCTATAAGAAAATCAGCTTTTTCAACCGGTCTCTTATGAGATGTGGCATTGGTGCTGACGCCGTAGGTTCCACCTTCTTCCTCTCTTACTTTCTCAGTATAGACCAGGTCAAGGATACCCTTAAGAACATCCATCATCAGGTTGTTTTTCGGGTTGAATTTCATGCCGGCAGTATAGTTCATTACAACCGTTGCTTTAGGAACTGCAAGGGGGATTGCGATCTCTTTGCGTACGGTGCCATCGGGCTGGGCAACACCCAGGTCCTTCCAGGTCTCTGTGATATTTTTTGAAGGAAGTGAGCCGATATACTTCGATGCCATATCACGCGCAACCTGCTCTTCCACATTACCTGTGATGAAGAATGTAAATGCAGACGCATCGTCAAAGGCCGTCTCATATATGTGGTTCACATCATCATAGCTGATGAGCTTCATTGACTCAGGAGTCATGAGGAAGGTGCGGGGATGATATCCTGTCATGTTCATCGTGAGGCTGTCAGACAAAATCTTGTTGGGGTTTTTCTGCATGGCGGTTATCACCGCAGTATAGCGGCCGATGATTGCATCATAAGCCTCCCTGTTGTAATTGGGCCTGGCGAAGCGAAGATAGAGAAGCTGCATCATGGTCTCAAAGTCCTTTGGCGTAGATGATCCGGTTATTGTTTGAACGGTCTCCTGCAGCCCGAGCGACACAGAGGCCTTCTTGCCGGCCAGCATCTTTGTCAGGGCAACATTGTCAAACTCACCGGCTCCGTACATTGAAATTATCTGTGGAAAAAGCGAGAGCGACGGTACCAGGGAGTCAGGATACAGTGATGATCCGCCGTAGGCAAATGCTGATACCGTGACATTGTCCTTTTCATAGTCGGCATGCCTGAAGACCACCTTTGCCCCGTTTGCCAGAGTCCATTCAGCAGCGCTGAACTGAGGCAGGCTAACGGTGCTGATCACCGCTGCCCCCGGAAGGGTTTCGCCTATCAGGTCTGTACCACCGGTGATATCTTCGTAAGGGACTATCCGGGCTGCCTTGACCTTTGTAATCAGGTCAGATACCTCTGCTTCTGAAAGATGCTTCCTGTCATCAGGGCCTTCAACGACTATGAAACTGTTATCATCGGATATGAGGCCCTTCAGTCTTCCCGTAACCTCTTCAAGGGTGATCAGTGGAAGGATCTGTTTGTAATATTCATATTGAACATCAAGAGAGGGGATAGGCTCACCTGTAAGGTAGTGGTTACGGATATTCGATGCCCAGGAATCATTGCTGATCTTGTCCTTCTGCTTGTATCTGTTCTCGAAGTTGGCAAGCATGGTTGCCTTAGCCCTCTCCAATTCACCTTTGGTAAAACCGTGTTGCCGGACTCTTTCCATCTCTGTCAGCGCAGCTTCAAGGGCTTTGCTCTCCTGATCATCACGTACGGTTGCTGAGAGTGTGAGAGCGTTGTAATTCCTGGCCAGGAAAGAATCGTAACTAAGAGATCCGTTGATGAACGGCGGTGTACCTTTCTGCACTATCTCACTGAACCTGTTTCTCATCATGTTGTTCATCAGGGCAATGACATAACCGTCACGGATATATTTCATATCCCTGGGTGCTGTATCGGGCTCACGGTCGATAGTGATCAGGCTGACAGAGGTTTCAGAAGCTTCAGGGTCTGTGATAAGCAGGTATTTTGTTCCCACTTTGGGAACCAGCAGGTTTTCAGGCCTGGGCACGGGGTTTTCGATAGCCGGAATCGGGGAGAAGATCTCTTTTATCTTTGCTTCGACGGCATCGACATCAATATCGCCCACCACAGCAATAGCTTGAAGATCAGTACGGTACCAGTTAAGGTAGAAGTCGCGCAGGGTTTGAGGACTGAAATTTTTGATTACTGCAGTATCTCCTATGATATCCCTGGAAGCATACTGTGATCCTTCAAACAAAACTGGAAGCATCTGTGTCATCATCCTCCAGGAAGCATCACGTCTGCTTCTCCATTCCTCCATTATAACGCCTCTTTCCTTATTAATTTCCTCTTCAGCCAGCGTCAGGTAGTCAGACCAGTCAGCCAGGATCATGAGGCAGGTATCTGTGAGGCCCGGTTTATCAACGGGCACATCGCTCAGGTTATAGACTGTCTCATCCCAGCTGGTGTACGCGTTTATATTGTAGCCAAAGGCTACTCCATGGCGTTCAAGGGTGCTCAGAAGGCTCTTCCCGGGGAAATGTTCAGTTCCGTTGAAGGCCATGTGCTCAAGGAAGTGGGCCAGACCATTCTGGATGTCCTTCTCAAGAATGGCTCCGACATTCTGGATTATATAATAGCTGGCCCTTCCTGCAGGCTCTGTGTTATGCCTGATGTAGTAGGTAAGGCCATTTTCGAGCTTTCCGATCCGGTAAGCAGGATCAACAGGAATAGTGCTGTCTGTAGGGTTCTGTGCCGTTGCTGACAAAACAGCGGCAACAAGCAATGAGAGAACAAGAAATCTTTTCATGATCATAAATTGTTTTAAGTTATCAGAGACATTGACACGACTTATCAAATTCAAATTTAGAAAAAAACCATCACTGAGGATGGTTTTTGCCTGAAAATCAGCTGAAATTTTTCAGAAGAGACCGTGCAGCTCGGCGTTGATCTTGTCAATGACTTCGCTGAGGTGCTCCTTATTTTCGGGGAAATCGTAATAGTCGGCCTCAAGGATAAGCAGTCTGCCGAACTTATATGATTCTATCCAGGCCTCGTATCGTTCATTGAGTCTCTTGAGATAGTCAAGCCTTATTGAGCTTTCATATTCACGGCCGCGTTTCTGTATCTGGCTTACCAGCGTTGGTACCGAAGCCCTGAGGTAGAGAAGCAGGTCAGGTGGTTCCACGAGTGAGCTCATAAGCTTGAAGAGTGTGAAATAGTTTTCAAAGTCGCGTGTTGACATTAGCCCCATTGCATGGAGGTTTGGAGCGAAAATATATGCGTCTTCGTATATTGTGCGGTCCTGAACAATTGTGTTTTTTGCCTTTTTTATTTCGAGAACCTGGCTGAAGCGTGAGTTCAGAAAGTATATCTGAAGGTTGAAAGACCACCTCTGCATGTCCTCATAGAAATCATTGAGGTAGGGATTTTCATCCACCTCTTCATAATGAGCCTGCCAGCCGTAATGTTTCGAGAGCAGTCCGGCCAGTGTTGTCTTGCCTGATCCGATGTTTCCTGCTATTGCTATGTGCATAAAATTAACCGTTTAAATCTGAGTCTAAATATAGGAAAAAGGGAGGGAGATGATCTGTCTGTTAATAAAAAGATTTCATCTACCGGCGGTTTTCAGGACGCTCTCGATAAATTCCCTGTTGTTTGAGAGCCGGGGCATTTTGTTTTGTCCGCCGAGCTTGTCTCTATCCCTGAACCATTTGTAGAAGGTTCCTTTTGGCACAACTCGTACCACAGGTCTTACAAGGGTCAGGTCCTTGTATCTTTTGGCTTCGTAGTCAGAGTTCAGGGCTTTGAGGGTGGTGTCAAGTATTTCGATGAAATGGTCAATATCTTCGGGTTCCTTGTTAAACTCAATCACCCATTCGTGGGAGCCGCGTGTTTCACTTCCCATATATACAGGGCCGGCAGTATATTCACTGATATGTGCTCCTGTGCCATTGCAGGCTTTCTCAAGTGCCTTTTCGGCATTGTCAATTATGACCTCTTCGCCGAAGGCATTGATAAAGTGTTTGGTCCGGCCTGTTATTTTAATCTTGTGGGGGAAGAGGCTTGTGAATTCAACAGTATCGCCGATGGCATATCTCCACAACCCGCAGTCGGTTGATATAATGACGGCATAGTTCACACCTTTTTCAACTTCGCCAATGGTAAGAGTACGAGGGTTGTCAGTCCCGATCTCATCTGCCGGGATGAATTCATAATAAACGCCATAATCGAGCATCAGCAGCATGGAGCTGTCTGAAAGGTCATCCTGTATGGCGAAGAAACCTTCGGATGCATTGTAGGTCTCCATGTAATGCATATTCGGGTCAGGAAGCAGCTTTTTGTATTGTTCACGGTAAGGAGCAAAGCTGATGCCGCCATGAAAGAAAACTTCGAGGTTGGGCCAAACCTGGTGAAGGTTTTCCTTGCCGGTGGTCTTCAGGATATGTCTGATCAGGACAAGGTACCATGATGGTACACCGGAGATGCTGGTGATGTTCATATCCACCGTCTTTTCGGTGATCATCTTCATCTTCTCCTCAAAGTCCTCAATGAGCGCGATGCGTGCCGGCGGAGTGCGTATCAGGTCAGAGTAGCCTGGCGCGTTCTCAATCAATATGGCAGAGAGGTCTCCGTATAATGAGTTATTGCTGAAGTTGTTGATCTGGTGACTCCCTCCGAGTGTCAGACCCTTGCCGAGGAACAACCTGGTTGCGGGATTGTATGTTGTGTAGAGCACTATACAGTCTTTGGTGCCACGGTAATGTGTTCCTTCAAGGGATTCCCTTGTTATTGGTATGAACTTGCTTTTGGTGCTTGTTGTGCCTGAAGACTTAGCAAACCATTTCACCTCCCCGGGCCATAGCAGGTTCTTTTCTCCGGCCCTTAGTTTTTCTACGTACGGGATAAGTTCCTCATATGACTGGACGGGGACGTTACTGCAAAATTGCTGGTGAGTTGAAACGGACGAGTAGCCGTGTTCCCTGCCCCACACCGTATCGCGGCTGCGGGCAATAAGCTGTGAGAGGACCTCCTCCTGGCTCTCCGCAGGGAATTTCCTGAAGAGCTCGATCTGTGAGACTCTTTTGGTGTTTACCCATTTAATGACTGAAGGAATAAATGGCATTTATCTGATTTTGTCCCAAAGATAGCTAAAGCCTGATTCAATTCATCTGAAAATATCCTTCAGGACCTGCAGCGATCTGATCTGTCTTATTCCCGCCAGGTGCAAGCTATAGTATTTCAGTATCCGTGCGAGCAGATCAGTACGTTCTTCTCCGGAGAGTGACAGAGAACTGACCTTTTCAGCCGGCATCTGCAACAGGCGGTTGAGAATAGCGGCGCTGCTCGGTTCCAGGTAATCGGGGTGCAGTGGCTGTTGTGCCGTGAACTGACCGGAAAGCATATCAAAGTAACACTCCTGAAGTGAAGTATGCGACGGACCAATCCCGGTATAATCCATTAATGCTACAAGAAACCACAGGTGAAAGTTGCTTGTCCCGGCAGTCATTCCGTCAAGGGTGATGACGGATGATTCAATGAATTCATAAAGCATCCGGTTTGCGTCTTCCTCCCTTATAATATTGTACAAAATCTCACTGATGAACATTGCCACGGTGGTTCGCTGAATATCCCCGGGAATGGTTTTAGGGATGAAAGCGAGGCTCATCTCTTTCAGGTTGTGCAACTCCCTGTTTTCATAATGGTAAAGTTCGATATTGAAGATATTCAATGGCTGGAAATAATTGAACCGGACTCCTCTCTTTCCGGAGGAAATTCCTTTGACCATTACAGACAACCTTCCGAATTCCTGTGTATAGAAATAAGCAATCAGAGAGTTTTCTGAATAACGGACATGATGAAGCAGGACGGCTTTGGTTTTTACCAGCATTGCATGAAACCTGAAACCAAATGTATTAAAGTTTCCGGACAGCACATTGCACGTCAGGGTGCTGACTTTAATTTTGTATATTTACGCTTCAATTTCAGAATATGGATTCAAGATCAAAGGATCAGCTGCTCAAACGCATAGCCAGGCTTGCCCGTCAGAATAAAGAGCTTGAGGAGCAGGTTAAGAAGCTTGAGCGGGAGAAGGGGAAGATTCTGGAAATGAACGAGAGATACAGGCTTCTGCTTGAACGGAATGAACTACCGGGAGCAAAAACCGCTGAGGAAGAGAAGTCGGCCAGATACAACATGGTCACGGTGCTGTTCGCCGATATCCACGGTTTCTCAAAACTTGTGGAAGACATGGATTCTACAAGGATAATGGATGAACTTGATGAGATTTTTCTGGAATTCGATAAAATAATCGGGAAATATCATGTTGAGAAAATAAGGTCAATCGGTGACACACTGATGTGTGCCGGGGGGATACCATCGAAGAATATAACTAACCCGGTGGAGGTTGTTATGGCCGCGGTGGAGCTCAGACACTTCCTGAAGAATTATGAGTCAGGGAAGAGAGCCGATGACAGGATATGGAATCTGAAGACAGGTATCCATACGGGCCCGGTAACTGCCTCCTTGTCAGGCAAAAACAAGGTCTCGTACGACATCAAGGGTCGTGCGGTAAATACGGCAAGCCGTATCGAGAACGTCTCGGATAAGGACTCAATCCTGATCTCGGTTATGACCTACGAACTGGTCAAGGAATTTTTCCATTGTGAGTATTTCGGGAAACTGCCCGTGAAATATACAGGCAGCATTCAGATGTACCGGGTTAAAGGTCTGCTTCCGGAGTTATCTGTTGATGGCCGCGGATTCATACCCAATGATGCGTTCAAAATCAAATTCGGATTAATCCAGTTCACTGATATACAAGAGATTATATTGGATAAGCTTGAGCGGGAATTGCCCGAGTTTCTCTTTTATCATAATGTCAAGCACACGGTTGATGTGGTTACGGAGGTTGAGCTAATCGGATGGGCAGAAGGATGCAATGACGAGGAGATACTTCTGCTGAAGACTGCTGCTCTCTTCCATGATGCGGGGCATTCTGTCTCGTATGATGATCATGAATATCAGGGTACGCTTCTGGCCCGGGAGATGCTGCCCGGTTACGGCTATTCCGGTAAGCAGATTGACAGGATTTGCAGTATTATCATGTCAACCAAGCTGCCTCCCCGGCCTGCCGACCTGCTTGAACAGATCATCTGTGACTCCGATCTCGATTACCTTGGCAGAAGTGATTTTATTCCTGTTTCAAATACCCTTTTTGAGGAGTTGAAGGCGCAGAACAAGATCACAAAACTGAACGACTGGAACAAGATGCAGGTGAAATTCATCTCGGGTCACCAGTATTTCACTGCCACTGCCCGCAGTCTCAGGGAGGTGAACAAGAAGCTGCAGATTGAGAGGATACAGAGTCTGATCACCGAAGAGTGATCAATTGATTACCAACATTTTAGTGACTGCAGCAAGGTTCCCGTCTTCATTCGAGCAGAAGATGAGATAGACTCCGGTTGCCACCCTGGCGGAGCGGTAGTTGCGCAGATCCCAGGTAACCTGTCCCCCGAGGGAGGTGGTCTCATAAACAAGGTTCCCGCTTACGTCGGTGATCTTTACCGATGAGTTTTCAATGAGGCCTGTCACGGTTACCACACCCATAAAATCCTCCCTGACCGGGTTGGGGAAAACATAAATTCCCGAAAAATCTTCTTTGCCTTCTGTTGCCTCACCGCGGAAAGAAATTATGCCTTCGGATGTGCCGAACCAGACCTCACCGGAGAGTCCGTTTATGGCTATCGTGACAATATTGTCAGACAGAAGGGGGCTGTTGGAGCTGTTGAAGTGAAGCAGTTCCTTCTTTGCGTCGTCTGACATCAGATAGGCTCCCGAACTCATGGTTCCGAACCACTTTCTGTTTGCACCGTCTATGGCTATGGATGTGACTGTCTCTGTACCCAGCAGATAGTCAGCAAGTCCGGACCCGTCATTGCGCGGAATTTTAATTCTGGAGGCCATCAGTCCGCCCGAGAATACTTTTCCGGGGTTATAAAATACTGCAGGTCCGGTATCTGTTCCGATCCAGATGTTTCCGTCATTGTCAGTGGTAATTGCAAAAAGGTTATTCATCACATGCCCCTCGGCGTCTTCGGCCTGAAGCCTGAGATACCTGTCATCTGAAATTGTTTCGGGTGTGCCGGCAGGGTCATAAACCAGCAATCCGTGGCCGCGTGGCAGAATAACCCAGATGAAGTCGTTGCGGTCTATGACTATGTCTCCTGTAACTGGCACGTTCAGGTTAAGTGACGGTGTGATCCAGTTACCGTCAGGGGTAAGGGCTTTCAGATTACCCGGCACCCCCGACTGCGACATCCAAAGGTTTCCCGACCTGTCATATGCCAGTCCGCAAATACGTGAATAATTCTCTCCCGGTATTACACTTGCCAGGGGAGAGTTATACTGGTTGAAGTTGTTTACCATCTCACCCTCCAGGAATTCATAGAGACCGTTGCCCCACGATGAGGCAAAAAAGTGATTTTCATCCGTCGGGTCAGCTATTACTCTCATGGCATCCCTGTCAGCATCACCGTAGAGAATTATGCTCTGCCATTCGTCATTTGTGCCTGTGAAGATCTGGAGGGGCCTGTAAACATTGCCCCACGCATTGTCTACTGTTCCCCCGGTGACATAGAAATTATCACCTGAGAAATGGATGTCTGCAACATTATTGGTATAAGGTCCTGTGATTGTAAGATTCCGGAAGGTGATATAGTCAGATGTAGAAACCAGGCCGGCAGAGGCATCGGCTATCCAGAGGTTCTGTCCGTGACTCAGTGCCATGCGGGGATTGACGGAAGCCCAGCCGTAACCGGTGATCTCCCTGGTGATAGTACCCTGCGAAGAAAGAATTTTCAGGGTAGAGGTTGTTGACATAAACATTGATGTGCCGTCGCCGTCGCCGTCGAGTGACCTGATGGCACCAGCCGGAGCGGTGGTAATGAGGGTGGCATCCTGGCCGGGGATAATGCGGAACAGCGAATCCGGAGACGGGGATGATCCTTGCCTGCTTATGAACAGTGCCGGTCCCGCAACTGCAACATTGTCATATTCTGACGTCGGATCAGGCAATCCCTCCAGCAGGTCCCAGTTGCCGGAGTATGAGAGTCCGGGACGGCTCAGTGGTGCAGAAAATACCCCTTTTGCGGTAGCCGCATAGACACGCTCATTGAGGATTGCCGTTTTGTGAACCAAGTTTGTTTCACCGTCAGGCCCGGGCCTCCAGGTGTCAGCCACATATCTTCCCCTGATGTCAAGTACCACAATACCGAAACTGCATGACAAAAGAGCCCGGCTGCCCGAGACGGTTACATCATAAATCTCCTTGAACCCTGCGATGTATTTATTTTTGATATCGGGGATATTGGTGATAACTCCCTTCCTTACCAGGTCAACGCCGGTATTGCTATACACTACTATCAGGGTTTCTTCATCATCGCACCATTCTATTAGTCTGATGGCGGTTTCATTAAGCCCTGAAACCCTCGAAAGGGGCGATGATTTTCCGGATGGTATGTCATAAACAAGAATCGATGCTCCGGCAGCAGACCAGATCTTGTCTCCCCCTGCTGCAACAGAAAATGATGAACTGTATGAAAGACGGTCATTCCATGATCCCACTGCCCCCTGTCCGCGGAGGAGAAGCGAGATGGCCATGAATGCGGTTATTGTTATGATCCTCCTCATTATGCTTTAGCCGCTGCAGCCGTTATTTTTCGTTACAGCGGGCTCTCTTTCAGGAATGAGAGTAATTTTCTCATCGCCATGGCCCTGTGAGAAATCTTGTTTTTTTCCGCAAGGGGGATCTCTGCAAATGTCAGGTCATATCCCCGGGCAACAAAGACAGGGTCATAACCGAAGCCACCGGTTCCTTTTCTTTCACTAATTATCTCACCCTCAACTTTACCCTCAAACAAGTATTCCCTGTTGTCGAGGATCAGGGCAATTACTGTCCTGAACCGGGCGCTGCGATTATCTTTTCCTTCAAGCTGAGTTAAAAGCTTGGTGATATTGTCATCAAAGCTCCTGCCTTCGCCGGCATATCTTGCCGAATAGACGCCCGGGGCTCCGTCAAGAGCGTCTGTCTCCAGTCCGGTGTCATCTGCGAATACATTCAGGCCTGTTCTGTCATGGACGTACCTCGCCTTAAAGAGAGCATTCTCCTCCAGAGTATCTGCCTCTTCAGGAATCTCTTCGGTTATCTGCACATCAGCCAGGCCAAGAATCTTGAAGTTCTCATCAAGAAGTTCACTTATCTCCCTGATTTTATGTTTATTATTTGTAGCGAATACCAGTTCCATGCAAGGGTAGTAATTGAAGGCAAAAATAGTCAATGCATCTGTACCAGACCGTACCGGTATACCAAAACAGCGAAATAATAGTTTATTTTTGTACAGATCAGACAAATTTAGTTTCCTATGACGGCCATTTTATTTCGCGGTTGTGTTCTGCTCTCTCTCATTCTGTCAGTGGGAGTCTGTGGTCAGTCCGTGAATGCAGTAGTCACGGGACCTGATAATATTCTGCCGGGCAGAGATAAGATCACTGAAGTTTTTTTATACCGATCAGGCGAGAGGGTAGATGCCGCAGAGGAAAAGCTCGTTCTCGTCAATCATGAAGGGATTATTTTCTGGATGGAAAAAGGAGCGTCCACAGAATATTCTTTTTATATGGAGGGGCCTGATGATGACTGGACCGCCTGGGATGAGCGTAACTACAAGGAATATACAAACCTTGACCAGGGGAAATATACATTCAGGTACCGGTACCGGGAGGATGGCGGTGGTGAAACGGTCGTTAGCCCTGACAATGATGGCGGTGGTGAATCGTCCGGCGGGGTGGACTCGACAAGCAGGGGCGGCGCGGCCGGCGAGGGCTCATTCAGCTTCCGGGTAAAGGCACCTTGGTACTTCTCTCCGCTGGCATTGATTATCTATCCTTTTCTTCTTGTTTTTGCCGGAATGATGCTACGCGTCCGTACCCACCGGTTGTTCAAGGAGAGACAGAAACGGCTTGAGGAGCTCATCGCAGAGCGAACAGAGGAGCTTCAGCATGAGAAGGAAAAGTCGGATAATCTTCTGGCAAATATGCTTCCCAAAGGTACAGCCGAAGAAATCATGTCAAAAGGGAAAGCGGCGAAGACAAAATACAATTTTGTAACGGTACTGTTTTCCGATATACAGGGATTCACCAGGATTGCAGAGGAGATGAACCCGGAGGTTCTGATTGATGAGCTTGACCGGTTCTTTTTTCAATTTGATTCACTTGCCGAGAAGTACAGGATTGAAAAGATAAAGACCATTGGGGATGCCTACATGTGCGCAGGAGGAATCCCGGAGAGGAACAGGACCAACCCGGTGGAGGTGGTGCTGGCTGCACTTGAGATGCAGCAATACATGCAGTTTATGAAGGATGATCCGGCAAAGACCGCCGCACGGTTCTGGGATATCAGGATTGGCATTCACACAGGTACGGTGATAGCGGGTGTTGTTGGGCATAAGAAGATTACCTATGACATCTGGGGTGACACGGTGAATACAGCGAGCAGGATGGAATCATCGGGCGAGCCGGGGAAAATAAATATTTCGGGTACAACATATGAGTTTGTAAAGGAATATTTCATCTGTGATTACCGGGGCAGGATGCCTGTCAAGTACAAAGGTGATCTTGACATGTATTTTGTTAAGGGTATCCGGCCGGAGTTTCGCGAGCCTGACGGTTCGCCCAACAGGAAATTCTTTACGAAGATTGAGATGATCCGTATTCTTGATGCGGAGGAACATGTTTTTACAAAGTATTCGGAGATCGCCTCTCCCGATCTCTTTTTCCACAGTGTTGATTATATCCGGAGCGTATGTCTCCAGGCTGACCTCCTGGCCAGGGCTGAAAAGCTGGATGACAAGGATTATATTCATGTCAGGCTGGCATCAGTATTTATCTTTTTCGGCTATGCGTTTGACTATAATGATCCGCCAGCTGCCGCCCGGAAGAGGGCCGGGGAGATACTCTCAGTTTACGGTTTCGGACCCCAGACCCTGGATGCAGTGACTGCCTTGATGGATTCCGCATTTCTTCCTGTACGGGATAATGCCGCCGCTATGGTCTTGCATGATGCAGTATATGACTTCACCGGAAGGATAGATTTTGTCACAATGGTTGACAGACTGTACCGTGAGGAAATGGCGTACGGCAAGGTAAATGACCCTAAAACCTGGTTCCGGAATTTGGCCGTGAGAATTGAAGAAAATCAGTTCCTTACTGAGACGGCAAAGAAACTGAGATCGGTTACTCTGCAGGAGCAACTCAATGCTCTTCAGTCTTTTGCCGGGGAGAAGCTCAACAATATTTAAAATCATTTGGTACTTTGGTTATAAAGAGTACATTTGAAAAATCCTAATACTTGCAATCATGGTTAATTTGGACTGGAACAATCTGCCTTTTGGCTATATCAAGACTGATTACAATGTCAGGTGTTACTTCAGAAACGGAGAGTGGAGCAAGCCTGAAATATCTGACTCAGAGTACCTTAATGTTCATATAGCTGCTACGGGGCTGCATTACGGGCAGGAGTCGTTTGAAGGACTCAAGGCCTACAGGGGCCGTGACGGGAAGGTCAGGTTATTCCGCTGGGAGGAGAATGCTAAACGGATGACCGCTTCGGCAAAAGGAATCATTATGGAGCCCGTACCCATTGAACTGTTCCGGGAGGCGATATTTACTGCCGTCAGGCTTAATGAGAAGTTTGTTCCACCCCACGGATCGGGGGCATCGCTTTATATAAGGCCGTTGCTTTTTGGCAGTGGCGCGGAGGTTGGGGTCAAGCCTGCATCGGAATATACGTTCCTGGTTTTTGTTACCCCGGTAGGTCCTTACTTCAAAGGGGGCGTAAAACCCGTAAACATGATGATATGCCGTGATGTTGACCGTGCTGCTCCGCTTGGTACAGGCAACATTAAGGTCGGGGGTAACTATGCCGCCAGTCTGAGAGCCATAGTGAAAGCCCGCGACGGAGGATATGGCAATGCACTCTTCCTTGACGCACTGGAAAAGAAATATATCGATGAATGCGGTCCTGCAAACTTCTTCGGCATAAAGAACAACACATATGTAACACCACTGTCAGAATCGATTCTTCCCTCAATTACCAACAAAAGTCTCATCGCGATAGCTGAAAAGATGGGGATGAAAACCGAAAGGCGGAGGATTCCGGTTGAGGAACTTGAGGAGTTTGAAGAGACAGGTGCCTGCGGTACCGCGGCTGTCATAAGTCCGATCGCAAAGATAGTCGATCCCGACACCGGGAAGGTTTATGAATATTGCAAAGATGGCAATCCTGGACCTGTTTCGATGAAGCTGTTCAACAAGCTGGTTGGAATACAGTACGGCGATGAACCCGATGAATTCGGGTGGATGACTGTAGTGGAGGCCTGACCTTCATTTCCCGGTATTGTTTTAATTCCTGGCACGTTCTGAAAAAATTGCCGGCCTTTGGAAGGAATTGGCGGTTTCTGTGCTATTTTTGACGCAAAGATTCAGCGGTGGCAAAAACATTGGGAGGGATATCCAGATACAGGTTAGGCAGTTCTTATGTCACACTGGTTGTGAGTGTATCTCTTGTTCTCTTTCTGCTCGGAATCCTGGGAATGGTACTGATCAATGCCCGGCAGCTCTCAGACTATTTCCGGGAAAGTCTTTCGTTCACCATAATGCTCAAAGAGGATGCACGAGAGGCAGACATCATGATGCTTCAGAAGGAGCTGGATGCCAAGTCATATGTTAAACAGACGGAGTATGTATCCAAGGATGAGGCAGCTGTTAAGCTGAGCGAAGAGCTGGGTGAGGATTTCCTTGATTTCCTGGGATATAATCCCCTGATGCCGACGATAGATGTTTACCTGCTGGCTGATTATACTCATCCTGACAGTGTTATAAAGCTGGAGAAGATCATATCTGAGTATCCGGTGGTTGATGAAGTTTATTACCAGGAGTCAATACTTAACCTGATCAATGACAACGTAAAGAAGATAAGTGCTTTTCTTCTGGTTATCAGCGCTTTGCTATTCCTGATTGCGCTGACGATAATAAACAATACAATCAGGCTGTCAATTTACTCTAAGAGGTTCCTGATCAATACTATGCAGCTCATCGGTGCCAACAGGTCCTTCATCAGGAAGCCTTTTCTGCTCAAAAGCCTCTTTTTCGGTTTTCTGGCGGCGCTGATTGCGATAGGGCTTTTGATGGGACTTATGTACCTGATTGAGAAGGAGTTTTTCACGCTGTTTACTTATGAGAACATAAACATGTTTCTGTTTTTGTGCCTGGCGCTGGCGTGTGCGGGGGTAGTGATCAATGCCGTGTCGACATTTTTTGCCGTCAACAGATATCTGGGCATACACGAGGATAAACTATATTATTAGAAGGAAATGGTTGCTAAAAAGGAAGATGACAAAAAAACAGGCTTTGCCCTGGGAAGGGAGAATTACAAGCTTATGGCCATAGGTTTTGCCATAATTATTGTAGGGTTCATTCTCATGGCAGGAGGCAGGTCTGATGATCCGAAAGTCTTTTCGGAGGATATCTTCAGTTTCCGCAGGATTACTGTAGCTCCGCTGATCGTTCTTGCCGGTTTCATTTTTGAGATTTACGCAATAATGAAAAGACCCAGGGATTAACATTTTACGAATTGAAATCAGATAACCTTGATGAATTGGTATGAAGCCCTGATCTTCGGACTGGTACAGGGACTGACTGAGTTTTTACCGGTCAGCAGCGATGGGCACCTTGAGATCGTTAAATATCTTTTTGGCGGGATTGAGGAGAGTTTTCTCTTCTCGGTTGCTGTTCACGGCGCAACGGTATTAAGTATAATCGTAGTGTTCTGGAATGATATCATGAAACTGCTGAGAGGTGTTTTCAAATTCACCCTTAATGAGGAGACTCTGTTTGCACTCAAGATTATTGTTTCAATGATTCCGGTGGCGATTGTGGGTTTTACGCTCAGGGATGAGGTAGAGTCGCTGTTTGTTGCAGACATGGATATCACCGGTTCATTTCTGCTTGTTACTGCCCTGTTTCTCACCCTGGGCCATTTTGTAAGGAAAAGGGATAAGCCAATAACCTATGGGGGCGCGTTCATTATGGGGATAGCACAGGCGCTTGCTGTACTGCCGGGCCTGTCCAGGTCCGGGTCCACAATTTCCACAGGACTGATGCTTGGGAACAGCAAGAATGAACTGGCCCGCTTCTCATTCCTGATGGTTATTATTCCTATCATCGGGGCCAATTTCGTGGAGGTTGTCACAACAGAAACTGCTGAGGTCAATCTGGTTGTTTTGCCGCTTATAATAGCTTTTATTGCCGCCTTCGTGTCAGGTTATGTTGCCTGCCGGTGGATGATCAACATCGTCAGGAAGGGCAAGCTGGGATGGTTTGCGCTCTACTGCCTAATTTTAGGACTGTCACTTATAATATTTGCCTGATAGTGCTCAAGAACTGTTCCAGCTTTGATGAAGGTGAGATCCTGCTGCTTCAGAAGCCGCTCTACTGGACCTCATTTGACCTTGTGAACAAGGTTAAGCTGGCTATACGTCATCGTTGCGGGCTCAAGAAGATCAAGGTAGGGCATGCCGGCACGCTTGATCCGCTGGCAACGGGACTGATGATTGTTTGTACCGGCAGGGCCACTAAGAGGATTGATGAGTTCCGGGATCTTGACAAGGAGTACACGGCTCTTGTAAGGTTCGGAGCTACAACCCCTTCCTTTGACCTTGAGAGTGATACTGACAGGGAATACCCTTCCGGTCATATAACTGGCGCGATGATAGCTGAAAAGCTTGAGGGTTTTCTCGGAGAGCAGATGCAGGAGCCGCCTCTCTTTTCGGCGAAGTTTGTTGACGGGAAGAGGGCTTATGAACTGGCAAGGAAGAAGATAGAGAAGAAGCTTGACGAGGTGAAGGTGGTTTTTCGCGAACTTGAGCTGCTTGAATACAGGGATAATGAAGCAAAGATCAGGATAGTATGCAGCAAAGGCACCTATGTCAGGGCTTTCGCCCGTGACCTGGGCATCTCCCTGGGGAGCGGAGCGCATCTCAGTGGGCTGGTAAGGAACGCCATAGGAGAATTTCGTGTTGAAAAAGCTCTGACTGTAGATGAATTTAAATTTATTCTCGAAAATTTGAAACAAAACGATATTTCAATCGTATAAATATTCTTGCACTAATCATAATTGGATTATGAAACTATCTCAATTTAAGTACACACTACCCCAGGAACTGATTGCGCTCTATCCATCAAAAAACAGGGATGAGTCGAGGCTTATGGTTGTGCACAGGGATACCGGAGAGATTGAACACAAGGTATTTAAGGATATTGTTGACTATTTCAGGGAGCGTGACGTGCTGGTCTTCAACAATACGAAGGTATTTCCCGCAAGGTTATACGGCAACAAGGAAAAGACAGGTGCTGAGATA
>DCSU01000174.1:49084-49415 GCA_002325785.1 Bacteroidales bacterium UBA1458
GGCGGAAGTAATTGACAACACCACCTCCAGGGGCAGGACGCTGAGATTCCTGTTTGACGGGACTTATGAGGAGTTTAAGGACACTTTGTATTCATTGGGTGAGACTCCTCTTCCTAAATTCATCAACAGGCCGGTTGAGCCTGAGGACAACGAGAGATATCAGACGATCTTTGCCAAGCATGAGGGTGCAGTGGCTGCTCCTACGGCAGGGCTCCATTTCAGCAGGGAGTTGCTGAAGAGGCTGGAGATTGTGGGTGTTGAGTTTGCTGAGATTACCCTGCATGTCGGGCTTGGCAATTTCCGGAATGTTGATGTTGAAGATCTTACCAAG
>DCSU01000003.1:0-5903 GCA_002325785.1 Bacteroidales bacterium UBA1458
CCGAGAGCCGTAAGATCATCCTTCAGCTCCCTCTTGTATTCATATTCAAACCTGGGCAGGCTCAGCTGAACTTCAGTTGTGCCATTTGACAAGCTCTGCATCCACAAAGCCCAGTCCTCCGGATTTAAAGTTGCTGCCGCAGATGCAAGAGATACATCCTCATCGGGAAGCATTACAACCATCGAATAGTTACCCTGACCGTATGGCAACTCTACCAGGGTGGCGTCTCCGGTGGTTGTCACTGCAAAGTTTTCCTTCTGGTACATCATGGGTACCTCAACAGGGTTTCCCGGCGTAAGGAAAAACGGTTTGTTCTCTGTATCTTTTGTATCAAACTCATATCTCCACTTTCCGTTGAAATATATGGCGTTGATAAGCAGCATGGCCAGATCGGGACTGAGATGGTCAAGCATATCCTGGATCTTGTCATGAGTCTTATCTTCTATCCAGCCGTTAACCATATCCACGGCACCAGGGTCCGACACGTCAATATTACGGGCTTCGGCAAGATACCATGTCTTCAGTGCATCAATGTAAGGCTGTTTTACCGTCAGCCGTTTCTCAACCCATACAGAGTTGGCAATCTCCATCGTGACTCTCGGGTCAACGGGAATCATATCCTCCATCAGCTTAAGATAGGTCTCATTTATTTCCTGAAGGGTCTTGTCGTCATACCTGAGCGTATGCCTGACCGCATCAAAGGTCTCACCGGCAGCGCCATTGAGTACCATCGACAGGGCGCTTGTAATGCTGAAGGGAGAGATCATGATGTTCTCAGCACCCTTCTTCTCTGCAACAATGGGTAAAAAGAGATCAAAGGCGAATTTGTTCGCCGAGTCAACAACATCCTTCTGTTTAAGAGTCAGCTCTATTGGTACCGGGTCTCCCGGAGGAGGATCATTTTTGGTTCTTTCACACGAAGCCATAATTCCGGAAATGGCAGCAATCGTTAAGATGGCAGTGATTTTTATTTCTCTTTTCATCGTGCTTACAGATTAGGTTACCCCTCTTTCGAGCAAAAATCATACCACTTCGTGACCAATAGTCTGATTATTAGTCAGGAAGTTGATACCGGCACCTGAGTTAGGCAAATTTTCCTTAAGTTAGCAACTGTATTACGCGAAAGTGAAACCGGAAAACGAAATACTAAGGACAGCCCGCAGGATGCAGGCTTTAGCCCAGGCAGGACTGCATTATGCAGTGGATGAATTTGACCGGCAGCGCTATGAGGAGCTCAGGGTCCTGAGCGTTCAGCTTGCAGCTTACGTCACTGATAGGCCAATTAATAAGATAAGGGATCTTTTTACAAATGAGACCGGGTTTCAGACACCCAAGGTAGACATCAGGTCCGTGGTTATCAAAGACAATAAGGTCCTCCTTGCCAGGGAACGAAGCGATGGCGGGTATTCTCTGCCTGGCGGCTTTGCCGATATCAACTACTCTCCGGCCGAGGTGGCTGTGAAGGAGGTCCGTGAGGAGACCGGACTGGAGGTCAGGGTCAGCCGCGTACTGGCAGTCATTGATACTGACAGGCATAATTTTCCGCCTCTGGAGTATCACTATTATAAGATCGTGCTATTGTGCGATCTGACAGGAGGTGAGCTCACTGACAGTAATGAGACCACCGAAGCCGGATTCTTCGACTTTGAAGAGCTGCCGGAACTTTCAGAGAAGCGCAATACCCGCCAGCTTTTTGACCTTATCAGGAGGCAACTGGCTACAGAGCTGACATATTATGATTGAGATAACACTATTCTGATGCAGATATGACCGGCTTGACAAAAGAAGAGATCATCCGCTACAACAGGCAGATTATCATCCCGGAGATTGGCGAACAAGGGCAGGAGATGCTTCGCAATGCGGCTGTGCTTGTAATCGGTGCCGGCGGACTCGGTTCACCGGTAATATTATACCTTGCAGCTGCGGGCGTAGGCACAATTGGCATTGCTGACCCCGATGAGGTTCATATCAGCAACCTGCAGAGGCAAATCCTCTATCATACAGAGGATATCACAAGACCAAAGGCCCAAACGGCAGCCGAACGGATCTCCCTTCTCAACCCACATGTGACAGTACAGACTTACCCTGTGAGATTCAGCGAAGAGAATGCAGCGGAGCTACTGAGAGGGTATGACATCGCGGTCGATTGCACTGACAATTTCGCTTCCCGATATCTGCTCAGCGATGCAACCCTCGCTGCGGGCATTCCGATGGTCTACGGCGCTGTCAGCCACTTCATGGGACAGGTGTCGGTGTTCAATTACAGGGGAGGTCCTTCATACAGGGATCTGTACCCTGAGGAGACGCGAACAGCAGCAGATGCCAGTCCTTCGGAGCAAGGCGTTATAGGCGCTCTCCCGGGAATCATCGGGTCATACCAGGCCTGCGAGGTCATCAAGATAATTACAGGAACAGGGGAGATACTCTCCGAACGACTCCTTCAGATAGACGCCCTGAACCTCAGGTCAGAGATTATTTCCTTCTGAATCTTTTATTTGCCCGGTGCCTCTTTTTTTCCGAACTTAGTTTTTAATATTCCACAGTTACTGCACTGATGACTGCTGTTGCTGCTTCTTTTCTGACCCTTGCCCTGTTACTCCTGCAATCAGCGGAAGCGGTACAGTCATTCAATGAAAATCCTGATACTTCGGCAATCAATAAGCAGACACGTGATGCCTATACGGGGTCAAGACGCAATCCTGACCTCTCTGTTATCCTTGCTCATCAGGCACTTAGCGCATCGCGAAGCACAGAATACAAAAAAGGCATTGCAGATGCCTCGCTGGCTCTGGGGATGGCTTATCTCGCCAAATATAACAAGGGCGACAGTGCCCGGTACTATAATGAGCTGGCTCTCTCGACCTATGAAGAAACCGGTGATATAACAGGTAAGGCACGGGCATGTTACGGTCTGGCCTATGTTTACAGCTTCAGGGGCGACTACCTCAATACGGAAAAGTATGGCGCTCTCGCTCTGCGACACTTTGAAGAAGCTGCAGACCACCGGGGTATCATCAACAGCCTGAATGTCCTTTCTTATGTTGCCCGCCAGCAGCAGGACCTTGAAAAGGCACGCGGCTATCTCGAGAAGGCAATAACCGCGGCAAATGATGTAAAAGATACTCTTTCACTGGCCGAAGCAACCAATAATCTTGGAAATGTCTATAAGGAAATGGCACTGTTCAGCCAGGCTATTGATTCATATTTTGAGGCGCTGCGACTCTGGGAGCTGAAAAGAGATACTGCCGGCATGTCCATTGCCTATGGAAGCATAGGCCTGGCCTATCTCTACCAGAAAAACTACAATAAGGCTTTGGAATACAGCATGAAGCATCTCGTGCTCTCCGAAAAGCGCGGCGATCTCTGGGAGACGGCCAAGATGTGCAATAATATTGCCCAGATATACAATGCGAGACAGATTTATGACAGCGCCCTCATCTTCCACCGCCGGAGCCTTAACCTTCACAGGCAGATAGACCTTACGACAGGTGAAGCCGACGCCTGCCATAACATCGCCGCTACCCTTCTCTATATGGGAGAAACGGACTCTGCACACTGGTATGGGAACAGGGCCATAGAAATTGCAACGGAAAAGGGACTTGCCATACCGCCTTCATATTTCCTAATGCTTGGGAATGTAGAGCAGTACCTGGGTGATTACCGCAGGGCAACGGATAAAGCTCTCCGTGCTTATGAGATTGCTACGGAACGGGAGATGCCGCTGGTGATCTCTGACGCTTCGCTGCTGCTCAGCGACCTTTACGGCAGAACAGGAAGGATGGACCTGGCATACCGCTATCTCAGGGAACACCTGCAGCTGAAAGACAGCATCAGCAATGATGAGTTTTTGAAACAGGTCACCCGGATGGAGATCCAGTACGATTTCGACAAGAGGCAGAAAGAGGCTGAATACATACAAATGCAGGAAAAATTAGTGCGTGACCAGAAGATAAAACAGCAGCGCCTCTATCTCAAAGGGCTTGGAATATTGCTTATCCTGGTTGCCCTCATTTCACTCCTTTACCTCCGGCACACCCGACTTATGGCAAAATACTCACAGATTGACCTCGAGCAGAGGTTGCTGAGAGCCCAGATGAACCCTCACTTCATATTCAATTCGCTGTGCGCCATACAGAACCTCATCCTGGCTGAAAAGCCTCAAAAAGCGAACGCTTTCCTTACAAAGATTGCAGGCCTCATCCGCAATATACTTGAAAACTCACGCGAAGAATATATACCGCTGGAAAAGGAGATTGAGACTCTCAGGTATTACATGGATGTTCAGCAATTGAGATTTGAAACCGGATTTGAATATAAAATCAATGTTGATCCATCAATTGATCCGGAAAATGTATCTGTTCCTCCCATGCTGGCACAGCCATGCGTCGAGAACTCTATTGAGCACGGACTTCTGCCGGGCAGGGATAATGGACTGATAAGTGTAACCTACTCGCTCAGAGGTGGACTGATAATGCTTGAGGTTACTGATAACGGCATCGGAAGGGAAAAAGCCGCAGAGGCCAGCCAGGTTATGAAGAAACAGTCAATTTCGACAAAACTGACTGAAAAGCGTCTCGAACACTTCAGGAAGATCCTGAAGGAAAAGGAGATCAGTTATGAGATCACAGATCTTTTTGAAGGAGAGGCCGCTGCAGGGACAACGGTGGTGATAATGCTGCCATTTAAGAGGATTTATGCCTAAATTATAAACCGGATTACAGATCAGTTATGAAAGCGATTATTGTTGATGACGAACCAGCGGTAAGAAATACTATTTCAGCGCTGCTGAAAGATAGCTTCAGGGATATAACTGTAAGCGCACAGGCCGGCAGTGTCCGGGAAGGTTTTGCTGCTGTAACAGAACATCAGCCTGACCTCCTCTTTCTTGATGTCGAGCTTCCTGACGGGCTGGGATTCGATCTGTTGAAGAGGATTTCACCGGTAACCTTCAGGACTATCTTCATCACCGGGCACCAGGAGTATGCACTTGATGCCATCAAGGTCAGTGCACTTGACTACATCCTCAAACCAATTGATCTTGATGAGCTGGCTTTGGCGATTAACAAAGCCAGGGAGATAATCAACCATGATGAGGAACAACTCAAACTGCAGGCGCTGAGCGAGAACCTGGCGGGTAAGAAAGTGCTGAAACGCATCATCCTCCGTACCTCCGACTCCCTGCAACTGATATCAGTCAGTGACATTATCCGCGCTGAGGCCGACAGCAACTATACCCACTTCCATCTTTCAGGCGGAAAACACATCATGGTCTCCCGCACGATAAAGGAGTACGAGGCAATGCTTTCCGGCTCGGGACTCATCCGCGTACACCAGTCTCATCTTGTCAATCTCAACTATATAGACAAATTCATGAAGCGCGACGGTGGTTATCTCCAACTAAGGGATGGTTCTTCGGTTCCCGTCTCCCCAAACCTCAAGCAAAAAGTCCTCCAGGCTATCACTGACCATCTCTACGAGTAAAATAAAGCTCAGAGCTCAGAGCACAGAGCTCAGGGAAAGAATAAAAGGATTGAGATATGGAAGATTTTAGATTTGAACAATTGGCTATCTGGAGGGAAGCAGTTGAAATTTCAGAGACACTTTTTGATTATGCTGAAATGGCCGATAATAAAAGGTTTTACAAATTTGCCGAGCAGCTAAGAGCAGCAGCATTGAGCATTTCAAATAATATTGCTGAAGGGTCAGGGTCATTTTCGGATAAGGAATTCGCAAGTTTTTTAAACATTTCAAGAAGGTCAATTTTTGAATGTGCTAATATCCTGCATATTTTTTTCAGGAGGCAGGTAATTACGGTTGAACAAAAGGAAATAGTATACTTATAACTTCTGAAGTTGAGTAAGATGATTACCATTTTTCGCAAGACAATCATCTCAAATTATTCC
>DCSU01000003.1:5911-6126 GCA_002325785.1 Bacteroidales bacterium UBA1458
CCTGTGCCCTGTGCCCAAACCCCTCCAATACTAATCCAGACACCCGCTTTACTCATTTGCTCTTGACTCCGGCCTTAGGGTGGAATAACTTTCCATAAAAACGCAAGGCTATGAAGTATTCAGTCTTATTTACCGTGATCACCACTCTGCTTTTTCTGTTCTCACCCCAAGCCAGGCCGCAGAAAGTGAAAGTTGATGTCAAGGAGAAGGTGATT
>DCSU01000003.1:6132-7034 GCA_002325785.1 Bacteroidales bacterium UBA1458
GGCTTCGATAAGATAGAAGAGGGTATCGACAATATCTTTAAAAAGAAGGATAAAAAGACCAGGGATGATCCCTCCGAACGGCAAGCAGAAAGTGAAGAAGCCGGAGATGCCGGGACCGCTTCCGGAAAGAACCACTCAGATGAAAAGGGATCCAATCAGTCGCAGCTCACCCTTAAGTGGAACAAGTATGATTTTGTCCCGGGCGAGAAGATAATCTTCGAGGATAGCCAGGAAGGGGAGGAAAACGGGGAGTTCCCGTCANNAACCAGGAGGGAGAGGAGAACGGTGAATTCCCCTCCAGGTGGGATCTTGCAGGTGGTGGCAGCGTTGAAAATGCATCCTTCGGTGATCAGAATGTCATCTATTTTAAAGAGGCTGAATCGTGCATTATTCCATTCTTTAAAGAACCTTCAAAAGACAACCTGCCTGATCTCTTTACGATTGAGTTCGACTGCTGGTTTGAGCCCGACGAATATTGCCAGTACTATGTCGATTTCTGGGACCATAAGAACCAGAGTGAAAGTACTATAGATATTGACCCGTTGATCATTAACGCGAACCATGCCGGTATAAATGATGTGGGTGAAGGCTTCTATCCCGGCTTTGAGGAAAAAGGTGAGATCACTTCAGGGTACTGGCGCCATGTGGCAATCTCTTTCAATACAAGGGCATTGAAGGTTTATCTGGATGACGCCCGGGTGGTAAACATACCAAACCTTGGAGTCAATCCTGAAGGCCTCACAATCTGTTGTGACGGGATGAATACCGTAGGTTCCCGGGGAGTAAACCGTTTTATCAAAAACATACGAATAGCAGAGGGTGCTGTCAAACTCTATGATAAGTTGATGCAGGATGGCCGTATAGTGGCCAACGGCATACGTTTCGACGTTAATAAGGCAACC
>DCSU01000003.1:7051-14079 GCA_002325785.1 Bacteroidales bacterium UBA1458
AGTGTAGAGGGTCACACCGACAGCGACGGAGATGACAGCTTCAACCAAAATCTTTCCGAACGCCGTGCACAGGCTGTGGTTGACCAACTGGTAACTTTGGGTATTGAAGGTTCCCGCCTGTCCAGCGTAGGCTGGGGTGAAAGACAACCCGCAGGGCCCAACATCACGTCTGAAGGCAAAGCAGCCAACAGGAGGGTTGAATTTGTAAAGAAATAAGTGCAGGGCCAAACTTGTTTGAGACCTGCCGAATGCCGAAATAAATGTGCGAAGCAAATTTGAAAAAATATATAAACCATGAAAAAACAGATTTATGAACTTAAGGTTATTGCCGGGGTAATTCTGCT
The DNA here is from genome assembly GCA_002325785.1 of Bacteroidales bacterium UBA1458. GTDB lineage: Bacteria > Bacteroidota > Bacteroidia > Bacteroidales > VadinHA17 > SR-FBR-E99. The sequence goes on from DCSU01000003.1 coordinate 7,396, forward strand.
GACTTTTCTGATGATTCAGTCGTGCGACCGGCTCCGGGAAGATCCGGATTATATCGGTACATGGCAGTACACGGAAAAAATATATCTGGGGGAGGTGACTGTAAACATTACTCACACTCTCAAACTGACAGATGGCTCCTTCGAAGAGGTAATAATCTACCGCCGTGACAACACAAGTGCGGTGATGACATTGTTAGGGCTGAAAGGCAGCATAAGCGTAAGTGATGACGAAGTGAACTTCACTCTTACAGCTGTAGGGGAGTGTCTGAAGGATGCCGTCAATAACTGCACGGCAACTGTAGAGTGGTTCCCAAAAGGATCTCAGACCTATAATGATTACCTGCTGATCGGAATGTCAGAGTCCTTCAGCGGCGCGTTTGAAGCAGACGAGTATTACCTGTGGCTGGTCCGTGATATGAACAACGATACCGATACGGACGACGACTGGGAGGATATAGAATTTGAACGACTGTAAAATTATTCCGCGATGGCACTTACTACAATACTAAAGGGGAGCCAAGACAAAACTGCAAACCGAGGAGTTGAATTTTACTAACAGCTTGCTGATTTTTGCAATAAAAAAAGCTTCAATGAAAACTATTTGTAAATGCCTGATCGTTTCCGCTTTGCTTCTGTGCTCTTCAATTTATTCTATGGCTCAGGAAAACCTTGAAACTTTGTTTAACCGGCTAAACAATAAAATTGAATCTGAGATATTACAGCCAGTATGGCCCGAGGTAACACACTTTGAGGCTTACTTAAAATGGATGCAGATCAAGGCAGCAGATCGTGACAGGGCAAAAGAATATGCCAGGCTAGCTGAGAATGAGGGGAATCCTTACTGGCATAATAAGTTTATATGGCTGTCAGAAAATGCCCAATGGTCAGGTGAGGGTACAATTCGTGCTGCAATTTACAAATTCATGGATCCGGAAGATCACAGAACCAATAAACCTATTGGGTGGGGTCAGGCGTGTCATCGAGCAGGACCCCAGTTAGGAGAGAGGTTGTATATACATGCTATTGAAAACGGACTTAGGGCCGATGATGTATTAGAAGCTGTCAAATGTCTTTTACGGTATGCAACCAACGATCTGGAAGCAAGTTACCTGTATACTAATCAAGAATCCTTCCTCGGCAGTTATGATGCAGAGGGATTACAGGTTATGCCTAAAGGCGACTGGAATGCCTATTGCATGCGCCGCGGAGAATTTACTACAACTTACCAGGGAGAACCGGTAGCTCCTGCAGACAAAGCTATGGCATGGATAGAGGAGATAAGAAATGTATGTGAGTTTTATGGTCTAGACCCCGAATTCAATGATGCAACCGACCTTATGGTGCAATACCTTAAAGAGAAGAAGGTGCTTTGCCTTATGCCGGAAGAAGGTCATCAGTGGTATTTAGATCTTGCTCAGCAGTATGAGCTTGACAGGGCAAAGGAATATATGGAAGGTTTTTACGCCACGATAAAAGGAAAGATCGAGAAGAAAAAGGACGGCGAAGTACAACCTGTTCCAAATGCAGAAGTCAAATTCCTTGCCCCGGATGACAACCGGACCTGGACAACAAACTCTGATCAGGACGGAAATTATATAATCGAAGGTGTAATTCTGCATAAAAGCTGCAGCCCTTTTATTCTTGCTGCCAGAGGAGAGGGTTGCGACAAGGAGGAGCAAGTGCAGGGACCCCTGGAAGAGCCTGATAAAAACTATGAGCTGGAAAGAAACCTGGTACTTGATTGTGAGGATAGTGGTTTCTACGGTACCATCTCAATGTATGAAACAATGGGAGCCGGAGAAAATCAGTCGCTGCTTGCAGCACTGACCCCCGGTGGTGAGTACAACATTTCAAAAAACTGGATGATCGAGCTCTCTTTCAAGCCTGTGGTAAAAACCTCAAAGCTCCTCAACTACAAGGTTGAAAGAGCAACTCTCATGAGTTTCTCTGATGAGTATGCACAGACTATGTTCAGAATGGAACGCGAAGGCAGGCGCATTGAAGGCAGGGCAAGCGAAAAAGCAGAGGCAGGCGGGAGATCTCTTTCAGCAGCAGAGTGCAACCTCCGGCTTATAATAGATACTTTGAGCGGCAAGTACTGGATCAGGGGTGAGATTACTGTCAGCGGTATTGAGATAAAAGGAACCAACGAAATGGATATTAAGGTCAAACCTATTAATAAGGAGATTGATGAAGAGGCAGAGGGGACAACAGGAATAGATGAAGAAATTGAAATATCCGGAACATTTACTGCTGCCAATCCCGGTAAGTTACCCGAAGAGATGAAAGGTACCAGAGACCTTTTAAAGGAATTACCAGAGGAGTTCAGGGAGTTTATGGAAGATCTGGGCGGAGCACAAGCAATACTTTTCTCGTGGAACCTAAAGAAGGATGAATAATAATGAAAACTAACAACTACCATTCAATACTGAAAGGGTGGCTGATCATTTTACTGACATGTGTCTCGCCGGATGGATCAGCACAAGAAAAGTATTGTTGTTTTAGAAATCTTATTTTCCCGGACTTTCCAATGCCTCCGGAGCAGGAAAGAGATATAAGCGACTTTATTTCAACATCATGGGACTCATACATTATTAAATCCGGCATTCATGAATTGCTGGAATGCCCTCTGATGATCGAAATTCTGGACTACACAGGAGTAATTGACCGTGATTCAATGATTGAGCGCATTACGGCTGTGGCAACTAAGAAACCGCCTGAGTTCGAATCGCATTATGAAAACATGAGAAAAAGCGCGGAATATATCTGGAAAGGAAAGCTGGAACTGACATACATCGAAAGAATTGTACCGGGCTGGACTGAACCTGCCTACGGAGGCGGAACTGAATATCTCCCCGGCTATGTTGTCGGTGGATGGAAGTTCACGATTCAGTTATTTGATATTCAGCATGATGAAATCGTAAAAGAAGCATCAACTACATGGACGGGTAGTGATATAGGGTCCTATAAGAATTTGGAAAGGGAGTATAAGGAAGGAACCTCTGACAGACTAAAAATAGACATTTTAGAAGAGCTGTTTGACAGGGAGTTTCATAATCTTAAGCAGATTATATGGGAATATGAGAAAGTCCCAAAAAAAGTAAAATTTGAGAGCGAAGTGATAAAAGTTGACCCTGAAAGGACAAAAAGGATCACATTTAAGGTGACGGATGAAAAAGGTGAGATCCCGAAATCCTGGCAACGACTCGCAGTAAAGGTTGATTTTGGTTCACTTGATAATGGCACACTTTGTTGTGAAACGGGAGAAGATGCCAGATTCTATTCCTTCATGTGCGAGGAAGGCCAGGTAACAATTGAATATAAAGCTCCGGATCCTGACAAAGCTACCCTGGACCACATAACAGTATTTAATGGTTGCATAACTAAAAACACTGACCTTAACGATATGTCAATGATTGATATCCAGGAAGAAATAGGCGCAGTAGATATAGCGCTTGTCAATGAGGGTTACTCAGGCACAATTACCCTCACAAAAAGCTGGGATTATTCAGAACGATATGATGACCACACCTCAACCTATACTGGTAACCAGACGATCAACATTAGCGGAATATTCAAACCAATCCCCCAGATGGAAGGTATGGAGGGGCAACCGATTAAAATCTTCGGGAAAGGATCAGTTCACGGCACATGGAAACATAATGAGAGACGCTACTGCGAGGGAAAAGGCTGCGGCGACTGCCCCGGACTTATGTATGATGAATCAGGCTCTGGCAGTGTTCCCAAAATGTTATTGGATGCAATAATTATTACCACCAATGTTTGGCCAACAGACAATAAGGTTGTAGCTGACCAGCTCAAACAGTTCGGGATGGATAACTTCTATGATATCATGATTCCGGGCGAATATGTCGATACACAGAGAAGAATCAGGTCTGACCACGGAGACGAAGGCTGCCAGTGGAGTAACTCTGCCTCGTTCACAACTCTGACTGAGTGTTCGGTCAGGTTTAAAGTCACCGATATTGAGCACCTGCATGGAAGAGAATCATGGAGTTCGAAAAGTGACAGCCATGGCATAAGCGTCACAAATCTTACTGAGGCAATATACGATCAACCTCCATATGACCCGGAACAGAACGGATCAGATTATACCTATACAATCACATGGAATTTGAAGGCACTTTAACCTGCCATACTGATGTGCAACCAAACAATAAGGTAAAATGAAAAAGTTTATCGTACTTGAAGTTTTCCTGGTTTACATGCTGACAGCAGCTCAATCCCAGGAAAAAACCCTGAAGCCCTACGGCATCAAATCAGGAATTATTGAATACGCCTACTCCGGCGATAAGACCGGTACCGGCACTCTCTATTTTGACGATTACGGGATGAAAAGCGCAATGTACATGAAAACCGTCTCAGACGGGGAAGAAAGCACAAGCTGGGTGATTACTTCCGGCAATGACCAGTATATGTGGGATCCCGATCAGCCCGATGACGGGATGAAAATGAAGAATCCGCTTATTTCATGGATTCAGGAGGCATCAAAAGGTGACATTGAATCATTTACAGAAGAGACATATTTAAAAATGGGCATGGCAAAAAGCGGTACAGAGCTCTGCCTTGGCAAAGAATGCACAGTTATCATGGGCAAACCGGGGAAAGTGCTGATATGGAATGGAATAATGATGCTTTCAGATTTCAAAATGGGCGCTTACGTATCAAAACAGGAGGCAACATCTGTGAAAACAGATATCCCGGTAGACCAGAAATACTTCGTCGTACCAAAAAACATCATCTTCTCTGAAATGCCCGGGTTCTGAAAAGACTAACCTGACGTAAATACGGTCTGGCTGATCATGCAATTTCTCCCTCCTTTTTCAGCCACTCCAGGGTGACCTTCACTCCTTCTCTAAAAGGAGTGAAGCCGTAACCCAGCTCTTTCACAGCCTTATTACTGCTCAGGCTCCAGTGATTGAGATATTTCTTCACCCACGATGCAGTGAGAAGGGGTGCTATTCCAGTGACGGAGGCCTGCCACTCCATTATCTTTGCCGCTGTAATCATAAAACGGACAGGCAGATGGATGAGCCAGGGACGTTTACCCGTAACCTCGGCAAGTATCTCAAAGAACTGCTCAAAGGTCAGGTTCTCACCTCCCAACGCATAGCGCTGCCCCGGACGGCCCCTTCGCGCAGCCAGAATATGTCCGCTGACTACATCATTAACCAGCACATAACTGCCGATGCAGGTTCCGTCTCCGGGCACAATATGCCATTTGCCCAAGGCATACAGTTTTATCATCCGTGTCACGGAATTGCTTTCGTTTATGGGTCCGGGACCATAGACACGGGGTGGATTGACAATTATGGTTTCAAGGCCGTCCCTGTTATATGACCTGACCAACTCTTCAGCCTCGGCCTTGGTCTCCTCATACTCATTAAACCAGGGAACAGTCCGCGGGAAATCCTCATCAATGGGTTCAACACCCGGAGAAGGACCAATCACAGCCGCCGACGAAGTAAATACGAAACGCTTCACTCCCGCCGCGAGGGAAGCCTTAAGCATGTTCTCAGTGCCGGTGACATTGATCCTGTGCGGCAGGCTTTTATCTTTTGACCATGGCTTTGCAAATGCGGCAAGATGGAATACAGTATCACAACCTGCCAGTCCATCATTTAACACTGCTGAGTCTTCAATATCTCCGAGAACAGCAGTGACATCGGGCAGGTGCGAAAGCGACCGGAATTTTTCCTGCGAACGTACCAGGCATCTTACAGTGTGCCCGTCGGCTGAGAGGCTTTCAACCAGCCTCATTCCTATAAAGCCGTTGGCACCGGTAACAAAACAGTTCATAGAGTAAGAGCTACTCTATAAAAGTATTTAAATTAAGGGTTAAAGCAAAGAGCCGCTTCTATTTTTCAGTATAAAGACCCTCTCTTGACAGCAGGTGGTCAAGATTTGCCAGGCCGTAAACAATCACCGCAGTAACTACTGAAGTATGCTCCTGGTATTCAGCGATGCTCTTATCATATGTATCACGCTCGGTATGCCATATCTCACCGTAATTGAAGTTGTAACCCTTGATGTCGGGCTCATCAAACCTGAGAGTCGGTACCCCGTTGATGGCAAAATGAGCGTGATCAGAACCGCCGGCAGTGGCCGGACGGGGACGAGCCGGCTCCGTACGCTTCTTCAGGGTGAAGGGGAGGTCGGGATTGATGCTGCTGAGCGGCTTGCATATCTTTTCAAAATCATCATACATAGCCTCGGGTACTGTGATTCCCATGGTGGGCGTGGGACCACCGTCGCGATTGAAGTAGTGGGATATGTTCGGGAGCTTCTCTTTGTTGTTTTCTACCCAGTGCTTCGAACCTACCAACCCGAACTCTTCAGCAGCCCAGAGGCATGCCAGGATAGTGCGGTCAGGCTTGCCGCCGGCGGCCATTATAAGGCGGGCTGCCTCCATTGTAGGACTGAGGCCTGAACCGTCGTCCACTCCTCCGGTTGCAACATCGAAGGCATCCAGATGTCCGCCCATCATCACATATTCATTCGGGTATTTCTTCCCTTTTATCACACCGATAACACTGTAGAATTTTACCGGACCCGGTTTGAAGTGGTTCCGTATGTCGAACTCCAGTAAGAAATACTGTCTCTCCCTGGCCATCTCAGCTATAATCTCATACTGATCCTCGTCGAGCTTTATATCGCACACCG
>DCSU01000003.1:14099-31703 GCA_002325785.1 Bacteroidales bacterium UBA1458
TCTGATGACTGTATCACACCCAGGATGCCTGCCTCGCACATCTCACGGTAGAAGAGTGCGGGTTCCTCCTTGAGCTTATGGAGCTCCTTAGGGGGATTGGCCCTGTTCGTCATGTTTTCACGCATGATCTCGCGGTTGATCTTTGCAACCGAATCGTTGAAGGCTATGGTTGCAGCCCTGGCACTGTCGGCTGCAAGCGACCAGTCGACCGGCCATCCGCTGTTCGTTCCCCCGATGAGTACCCAGGCGCCCTTCAGGGCACCCTTCATCCGGTCAAACTCATCTTTGCTCTTCGGCTCCAGGAGCACATGACCGCGCTGTACACCCTTCGTGCCTGATGTGTATGAGGGGGTGGCAAAGTGAAGGACCATGCCGTTATCAGAGAGCATCCTCCCGAACCACGGGCCGCGGTTGAATCCCACCGGCACGGTGCCGGCCTCATCAAGGATCACCTCCATGCCCCAGCTTCTGAACTGCGATGCGCACCATTCCACTGCATTCTCATAGGCATCGGAACCGACAAGCCTGCCGCCTATGCGGTTGGATACAACATCAAGATGATGCATCGTACGGTTATCTGTCTGACCCAACTCAATGATACGGTCAACAACCTTGTTCTGCTGGGCCTGAAGGCTTGTGGCCGCCATAATCAGCAACAGGGGAAGGAATATTTTCTTCATGAAGAGGTGTTTAATTTTTTATCAACCGCCAAGCTATTAATTAAGGCTCAGAAACAAAAGAAGTGCGGTGTGTTATTCAGCTGGCGGATAGTTAAAAAAAGTTATCGGATAAAAATTTGACCCTATTGGATTATTGTTTAGATTTGAGAAAAGGGTTATACCCGAATATAAACTCTCGTTTCAAATGGCAAAGATTGTAGTGTTGGGAGCCGGCATCTCAGGTCATACTGCTGCCGCTCATCTGCGGAGGAAGCTTCCGCGCAGGCATGAAGTAGTTGTAGTCAGCCCATCAGAATATTATCAATGGGTTCCGTCAAATATATGGGTTGGCATAGGAAAAATGACTGTTGACCAGGTCAGGTTCAAACTCCCTCCCCTATACAAGAAATGGGGTATTCAGTTCGTACAGGCAAAGGCGCTGGAGCTGCATCCCGAGGGGGATGCTTCAGGCAGCAGGGCCTTTGTGACCGTTGAATACACCGATACTTCGCACAAGGGGGAGAAAGCCTCTGTGGATTATGACTTCCTGGTCAATGCTACAGGGCCGAAGCTGAATTTTGATGCTACGGAAGGACTAGGTCCGGGCAAGTTTACATCTTCTGTTTGCACATATGGTCATGCGGCAGAGACCTGGGAAGAGCTTAAGGGGTGTTTTGACAGGATGAAGCGCGGCGAGAGGCTCACCCTCCTTTTTGGCACAGGCCACCCTGCCGCCACCTGCCAGGGTGCTGCCTTTGAATATGCACTCAACGTGGCATACGAAATTAAACAGCTGAAGCTTCTTGACAAGGCCGAGATGGTCTGGCTCACCAATGAGTACGAACTGGGCGATTTCGGCATGGGAGGCGCATTCATAAAAAGAGGCGGTTACGTAACCCCTACAAAGGTCTTCGCGGAATCAGTGATGGCAGAGTATGGTATCAGATGGATCAAACGGGCGGGTGTAACAAAGGTCGAAAAAGGAATCGTTCATTATGAGACCCTTGACGGCCGGCAGCTGACACAGCGTTTTGACTTCGCCATGCTGATCCCTGCATTCTCAGGAGTCGGCTTAAAAGCTTTCGGCAAAACCGGCGAGGATATAAGCAGCGCACTATTCGCTCCCTCGGGGTTCATGAAGGTCGATGCCGACTACTCCGGGAAACCGTTCGAGGAGTGGGAAATTGATGACTGGCCCTCAATCTACCGGAACCCGGTCTACCCGAACCACTTCGCTCCCGGAATAGCCTTCGCGCCTCCTCATCAGATATCCAAACCGATGAAGAGTCCGGGCGGACTGCTGATCACGCCCGCCCCACCCCGCACAGGAATGCCATCGGGAGTCACCGGGAAGATCATCGCCCTGAACCTTGTCGACCTGATAAACAAAGGGCGAACCGAATTCAAACATAAGGCCTCAATGGGTAAGATGGGCGCTGCATGCATTGTCTCTGCAGGCTTCAGCATGCGTAAAGGCCAGGCGGCAACAATGACCGTCTTTCCTATTGTCCCTGACTGGGAGAAATACCCGCAGTGGGGACGCGATCTTGGCTATACTGTTGGTGAAATAGGGCTTGCAGGGCACTGGATCAAGCTCCTTCTACATTACCTCTTCCTCCACAAGGCAAAAGGCTACCCGTTCTGGTGGCTGCTGCCCGAATAATAATAGTCAATGAAAAATAAATAATATGGCAAAGAATATAGTCCGCGGTTACTACGACGAATCCTATCCTCCGATCCCGACAAAGGCCACCAGATTCTGGCGCAGAAGCATCCTGAAACAGACGATCATGTTTTTCGTGCTTAACCTGAGGATCATGAGGATAATTGTCGGCGGCCACTCCTGATCAGGAGGCAACTTTTTTCAGCTTTTCAGCCAGGATGACAACTCCCTTCCCTGCTCCTTCGGCAATGTAATCAACCTTGTGGTTTGTATATACTGTAACAGGCTTGGGGTCAATAAGAAATACAGGGGTGTTTACCAGGACATAGTGTATCAGCCCTGCTGCCGGATAGACATTAAGTGAAGTGCCAATCACTGCAAAGAGATCTGCTTTTGAAGCTATGTCAGCCGCTTTCTCCATGGCAGGTACAGCCTCTCCGAACCAGACAATGTTAGGCCTCAGAGGGGTACCGTCAGGAGCTTTCTCTCCCGGAAGGATGTCACGACAGCCTATATCAAGGATCTCGTAGGGATTATTGCTGCTGCGCGCCTGGGTGAGCAGGCCGTGAAGATGCAGTACACTCCTGCTGCCGGCCCTTTCGTGGAGGTCGTCCACATTCTGGGTGATGATATGTACATCAAACAGCTTCTCCAGTTCAACGAGGCCGGTATGGCCAGAATTAGGAACGGCATTCTCAAGCTGACGGCGGCGCTCGTTGTAAAATTTCTGCACAAGATCCGGGTTGCGGTACCATCCTTCAATCGAGGCCACCTCCTCAACCTTGTACTGCTCCCATAGACCGCCGCTGTCGCGGAATGTTTTGATGCCGCTCTCGGCACTCATTCCGGCACCGGTCAGTATAACAAGTTTTTTCATGATATGAATATACAAAATTGCATCGAGCACAAAGTATAGAGTCCGGGCAATCCTGCCGACCAATGTGAGGTAGTCCCGCTAAGCGGGAGAACCCATGACTCGGACCATCTGTTCTGACTACAAAAAAAATTTGACTTCAGTATCATAATAATCTAATTTTGCTTTTCATCACTCCCCCGGCCAGATTTATTCTCCAATAAACAATATTCCCGAGTTTTAGCCATGAAGAAACTTACAAAAATAAGTAGGGGGTTTTTGAAAAGAGTTTTTCAGGGATTGCTGCTGCTTTCCTGGGTGAATGTCTGGCCACAGGAACCAATGGTTGTGCCAAGGTTGTCAGGAGAACTGATATTCGACGGTGTGCCCGATGAAGAAGCCTGGCAGACAATTGCAGCGTTGCCCCTTGTTATGCATATGCCTGTATATGGAAACGAACCGACAGAATTAACAGTGATTAAAATCGCATATAATAATGATTACCTGTATGTCTCCGGGATTATTGACTATAAAAATCCGGATGATCTGAGGGCTTTCAGCAAGAAAAGGGATTACAATTCACCTAAATGTGACTGGCTGGGTGTGGTTATTGATACTTTCAATGACAGGCAAAATGCAGTTATGTTTTGGACCAACCCCAACGGATTACGATCCGAAGGAACCCTTCAGAATGATGTTGTGGATTCAAACACTGATATGAGTTTCAGCTGGAATACTTTCTGGGATGCGAAATCCTCAATCATGGAGAATGGCTGGTCAACAGAATTAAGAATCCCCTTTTCGAGCCTGAGGTACCAGGTAAGAGAAAACAAAACCAGTATGGGCATAACCGTTGCGAGTTATCGTCCGGTAAAAGCTGAGATGGCAAGTTTCCCATCGATTTCTCCGGATGTTGCCAATGCCTTATGGAAGCCATCAATGACCAGAATGATGGAATTCACCGGACTAACACCGGAAAACCCTGTCTATTTAACTCCCTATATCACCGGAGGCATCGGTCAGATTAATGAGCTTAATGACTCCGAAACAGGATATGTCATGGATTCTAAATTTAAATATGATGCCGGTTTCGATGCAAAGTACAGCATCACAAACAATCTGACTGTTGATCTTACTGTCAATACTGATTTTGCACAGGTTGAAGCTGATGATCAGAAAATTAACCTTACAAGATACTCACTCTACTTTCCTGAAAAGAGAGTCTTCTTCCAGGAAAAAGCTGATGTTTTTGATTTCTCCTTTCTTGGCGGCAACAACCTATTCTACAGCCGCAAAATTGGCTTGTATGACGGACACCCTGTAAGGATTTATGGCGGTATCAGAATGACAGGAAGAGTTAACAAATGGGATGTGGGCATTCTTGATATGCAGACAGCATCTTTTGAAGAGAATCCTTCAGAAAACTTCGGGATCTTCAGAACAAAAAGAAGCGTTATTAATCCTAACTCCTTTGTCGGAGGAATGGTCACAAGCCGACTGGGAATGAACGGCAGTTATAATGTTGCCTACGGACTGGACGGACAGTTCAGGGTTACCGGTGACGAATTTATGACAGTCAAATGGGCGCAGACATTTGAAAAGGATTCCGTTAATAAAATCTTCGACTTCGCGCCCTCAAGGTTCTTGTTTGAATGGCAGAGGAGGAAAATAAAAGGACTTGGATATGATTTATTATATACATGGTCCGGCAAAAATTTCAATCCCGGAGTTGGATTTGAAGCTAAGGACAATTACCAGGGCTTAAGAGCAATTATACAGTACGGCTGGCTGCCTGAGAGAGAAACTTTTCTGAGGTTTCATGCGATTTCAATGACAGCTTATGATCTCCGGAATACTTTAACCGGTTTGCATGAGACCACAAGCGGAATATTGAAATGGTCCTTCGAGGCGAAGAAGGGATTCTCTGGAAATATCTCGGCCAACTGGCTACTTGAAGATCTTGCCGACACAGTGATATTGGGAAATGATCAGGCTTCAGTTCCGCCCGGAAGACATTCATTTGCATATTTAAGTGCCTTTTACGGATCATCAGGCGCTCATGCACTGTCCTTTGATTTATCTGCCGAAGCAGGCAGTTTCTACGACGGATGGAAGCTTTCCTTCAGTGCATTACCAAAGCTGAGTGTCGGCGCCGGGTTTGATCTTGGGCTTACGTATTATCTCGATTATGTAATCCGATCTTCCGGATCGATGAGTTTTACCAACCATATCCTTGGTATCAGAGGATTGATGACACTGACTACCAAGACCTCCCTGTCAGCTTATATTCAGTATAATACGTCAGTAGATAAGGTAGTTACAAATATCCGCTTCAGATATAATCCCCGGGAGGGCAACGATTTCTACATAGTCTATGATGAAGGGCTTAATTCAGATCTGGCACGGGAAACCCCAAGGTTGCCATTTTCTGCAGGAAGGACTTTGCTCCTTAAGTATACATATACTTTCATGTTATGAGAATGAAATCACTTATAACAGCATTGTTATTGTTATCAGGTGTTCTGTATAGCCAGGTGAAAGACCAGTATAGTTCTGCCCGCGAACAGATGGTCAGCAGCCAGATCGTTGCCAGGGGAATCAGCCACCTGGCTACGCTGCAGGCTATGAGGAAAGTCCCACGGCATATATTTGTCCCTTCATCATATGCGAGCGAGGCTTACAGTGACAGGCCCCTGCCCATAGGGTATAACCAGACCATATCTCAACCATTTATTGTAGCCCACATGACCGAGCTGGCCAGGCCGGCAGAGGGAAAGAACGCGCTGGAGATAGGCACGGGCTCAGGCTATCAGGCTGCAGTGCTGGCCGAGATAGTGGATACGGTGTACACCATTGAGATTGTCCCCGAACTGGCCAGGGAAGCCACGTCCCGTCTTAAGTTACTCGGTTACCGGAATATCGTGACCCGATGCGGCGACGGATACAAGGGGTGGCCCGACCATGCTCCGTTCGATATTATAATCGTCACCGCCGCGGCAGACCATATACCCGAACCGTTGAAAGAGCAGATGGCCGAAGGAGGCCGACTCATTATGCCTGTTGGTAACCCTGCAACAGTTCAGCAACTCATTGTGCTGACAAAAAGGAAGGGAAAGATCACGGAACAGAAACTTGAACCGGTACGGTTCGTGCCTTTGAAAAGATTTAAATAGTCAATCGGTATAGTAAATATTGAACTTCACCCATTCAAACCTGCTGCAGACTATCCCTTCCTTGAGGAAAACCTGCGGTTCCTCACCCTGCTCACAGAAATAGTTGACGACCTGAACCTCAACACCCGTATCTGGTCAAAAGAATAATTTGTTCATGTTATTCTTTCTTCCTTTATACATTTAACATATTTTAACATTTAAGCTCTATATTGCTGTTTTACAGTATTTTATAGTTCCTTTAATCGTTCCTTTAAGACTTTAATACTTATATTCTGTATATTTTAATAATCTCATATTTGAACATTACATTGACCCATGACGTTTTACATTCAAAATTAATTAACCAATAAATTAAAACATCATGAAAAAGCAAACCCTCACTTTCGGATTGATCGCCCTGATGGGGATCTTTACTTTAACAGGTTGCGAAAAAGAAGAAGAAATGAAATCTGTTGAAGATATGACCATAGCAGAATATGCTATCTCAGACGCCAACTTCTCAATACTTGTTCAGGCACTCACCAAAGCCGAACTGGTAAATGTACTCAACGGTACTGGTAACTTCACGGTTTTTGCTCCCACGAATGCCGCTTTCACAGCTCTGTTTACAGAACTGGGTGTATCCGGCATTGACGCTCTATCCAAAGAAGCTCTCACACCCATACTTCTTTATCATGTTCTGGGAACTGAGGCAAAAGCATCTATGATCTCCACTGGCTACTATAGCACATTAAGTCCTTCACAGGGTTCCTTCCTCAGCCTTAAAGTTGATGTGGCATCAGGTGTCAAGCTTAATAAAACAGCTAATGTAACGGCAACAGATGTGGATGTGAAAAATGGTGTAATACATGTCATTGACAAAGTCCTTCTTCCCCAGACAGTGGTGGATATAGCTCTTAACAATGACTCTTTCAGTATTCTCGTTCAGGCTGTCGTGAAAGCTGACCTGGTAAATGTCCTCAACGGAACCGGTCCCTTCACAATCTTTGCCCCGACGAATGCTGCTTTCGAGGCTCTCTTCGCAACCCTTGGTATCACAGGGATTGCTGACCTGACAGCCGCTCAGCTTGTTCCAATACTCACCTACCACGTGGTTAGCGGCAACGTCCTCTCTTCACAGCTTCAGGCAGGAAATGTTGAAACACTCAACGGTACCATCAGCGTGACTCTAAGCCCGGCGCCCGCAATCAACTCAACCTCCAAAATTATTGCAGTTGACGTTCAGGGTTCAAACGGTGTAGTCCACGTAATTGACCAGGTTCTTCTGCCTTAAGGCATCATCATATGATCCGATTATTAGAAGCGACGCGCGAAATGTGCGTCGCTTATTTTTTGTTCAATAAATAATCTTCAAATCAATACAAAATATTATTTTTAACATCTTAACATTGCATACAATGGACCGCTATTCTATAGCCGAACTTGAAAAGCTGACCGGCATCAAGACTGGTACCATCAGGATATGGGAACGAAGGTTCCGTATTATCAAGCCGCACCGCACCGACACCAACAGGAGATGGTATGATGATGATGACCTCATACGGATAATTAATATCTCCATTCTTTACCGTCNNTCCGATGACCTGATACGCATAATCAATATTTCAATTCTCCACCGTCACGGCTTCAAGATCTCAAAGATAGCCTCCATGACCGGTGCTGAGATTATCCGGCAGGTAGCCCTCCTTACAGAGGTGACAACTGATACCGATACACAGCTCGATTCACTTGTCGTTGCCATGACCGACTTCAATGAAAAGGCCATAAATGAGAACCTGATGCGGTCAATAATCAGCAGAGGATTTGAAGAAACTTTTGAAAAAATAGTCTTCCCGTTTCTAAGACGTGTAGGCGTTATGTGGCTGACCGGAACGGTTGACATCGGCGCGGAACATTTCATGACAAATATCTTCCGGAAGAGAATGATAGTGGCCACCGACTCACTCTCTCCTTCTGACGGTTCCGAAAGAAAGAGAGTTCTGCTTTACCTCCCGGAAGGTGAGTTGCATGAGATGGGGCTGCTCTTCTTTGCCTTCGTCGTGAGGAAGGCAGGACATGAGACCCTTTATCTCGGGCAGTCAACACCCTTCAACGCCATGGCTGATGTGGTCACCCGATGGAATCCCGACATCATTATTACCGGGTCTCTTACCGGGCTGCCGTATGAAAGTCCTGAATATTACCTGAAGAGAATGAGCACTGTTTTCCGCGACAAAAAGATACTTGTGTCCGGCGCCATGGCAATGGCGGCTACCGGCAAAACCTTTACCAACGTGTTTGCCGTCACCTCCGTGACCGAACTGAAAAAACATCTTTAACACCCTGCCCCTTTGCCTTAACGGATTTGCTAACTTTGTCTTCATGGAAAAACTTAACCTGTTTTTTGCCCAGATAAAGGATATTAGCTTCTGGCAGAGGCTCTTCCACTGGAGGAAAATCAGAACCCTCAGCTTTGATGCCTATGAGGAGTACAGGTCTTTTGCACGTGAGCTGGAAACAGGCAGGGAGAGCATCGAAAAACTGAAAAACCGCTTCACCGAAATTTCAGGACGTAACGAAAACCTCACCCAGAAAGTAAGAGACACAGAGCTCCTTTCGGCACGCAAGGACGCCAGCCTTGAAGAGCTCAACGGCCGCATGCGTGAACACACCGGCACCATCAATGAGCTTACGAAAAAAATCGCAGCCTTCGAGGCTACCAAGGAAGATAACGTCAGGACCTATAACGAAAACATCGCCCGCCTGAACCAGACAAAAGAGAGCTTCGAAGCTGAACGCAGGAAGCTCAACGAAGACCGGATCAAAGAGGCCGTTGATCGCTTCGAGGCAATGAAGAGACAGTGGGCCGAACATGAGGCTGACGTTAAAAACACCATCATCAGGATCTGCGACGTTAACCACGTTAACTACATAGATAAGGTGCCTTTCAGGGGAAACCCGGATAACACCATAGAGATCAGCGGTGAATACATAATCTTCGATGCCAAAAGCCCGGCAAACGATGACCTCTCAAACTTCCCGGTATATATAAAGTCACAGGCAGAAAACCTGAAGAAATACGCCAGCCAGGATAACGTAAAGAAATCGGTGTTCCTCGTTGTTCCAACAAACACTATTGATAAACTGAAACAGCTTACCTACCGGCTGGGCGACTATGATGTCTTTGTGATAACCCGTGACTCCCTCGAGCCGGTCATCCTCTCACTTAAAAAAATAGAGGAATACGATCTCGCCGAGAAACTCAGTCCCGAGGACCGTGACAGCATCTGCCGCATTATCGGTAAGTTTGCCCATACCACCAAGAGAAGAATTCAGGTAGACCAGTTTTTCCAGAAGGAGTTTATTGATCTCGTTCTGAAGAGCGAAAAAGATCTTCCGGAGGAGATCCAGAAACAGGTCATTGAATTCGAAAAATCAGAGAAACTTAATCCTCCCACCGAGAAAAGGGCAAAGATCATCTCAATAGACGACCTGCAGAAAAAAAGTGAGGAGATCGATGCCGAAGCCCAGGCACGAAAACTGTCCCTGCCGGGAGCAGGAGATGAATAAAAGCCTGCCGATGCGTACAGAGAAGGACTTCATAGGAGAAAAGGAACTGGATGACGATGTCTTATACGGCATTCATTCGCTCAGGGCCGGCGAGAACTTCCCCGACAAGACACCTTTTCATATCGAATGGTACAAAGCCATGGCTCTGACAAAGAGAGCCTGTTACCTTACTGCCGCGGGATTCTTCTCAGAAGCAGCAAAACAGTACAACCCTGAAAGGATGAAGGTCAGGGTTGTCAGTGTTGAAAGACTGGATGCTCTTGCCGCCGCTGCAGATGAATGTGCTGCCGGAAAGCACTTCGACTATTTCATGGTGCCGGCCATATCCGGAGGCGCAGGCACCAGTATCAATATGAACATGAATGAGATCATAGCAAACCGTGCCCTTCAGCTCATTGGCCGCAGGCCGGGCGACTATGAAATCATAGACCCCATTGAAGATGCCAATATCTTCCAGTCGACCAACGATGTTGTGCCCACTGCCCTCCGCGTGGCGGCCATGCAACTGCTCCTGGATCTTGAAGATGGTATAAATGAGCTTCGCAAAGCGATGGAGGAGCTTGAAAAGAGGCACCGCAACACACTGCGTGTTGCCTATACCCAGATGCAGGAGGCCGTTCCTTCGACCTACGGTCGCCTCTTCAGCAGTTACAGCGATGCTCTGTCGCGAGACTGGTGGAGGATCTCCAAGTGCCTCGAACGAATCAAGGTGGTCAACCTGGGCGGATCGGCAATCGGGACCTCTATAACAGTTCCCAGATATTTCGTGGCAGAGGTGGTACCCCGGCTGCAGCAGCTGACAGGCATGCCTGTCACCCGGGGAGAGAACCTCTCCGACGCCACATCCAACCTTGACCCATTCGTCGAGGTGCACGGTATCATCAAGGCTCATGCCGTCAACATGGAAAAGATGGTAAGCGATCTGCGGCTTCTCGCTTCTGATATCCATGGCAACCGCTCGTTGACAATCCCGAAGAAACAGACAGGCAGCTCAATTATGCCAGGTAAGACCAACCCGGTTATACCCGAGTTTGTTATCAGCTGTTCCCACAGGGTCTACAGCAATGACCAGCTCATCGCCGGGCTTTCAGCACAGGGCTGCCTCGAGCTGAATGCATATCTGCCGATGATAGGCCATGCACTTCTTGAGAGCCTGAAACTACTTATTGCTGCCGGCCAATCAGTGGTGTTGCATCTTCTCCATGGCCTTGAAATTGAATCCGGTACATCAGAGGCAAACGTGATGGCAAGTCCTGCCATCACCACCGCTCTTCTTCCGTTCATCGGGTACAAAAAAGCTGCCGAAATGGCGGCCTGCATGAAAGATTCAGAGCTCGACATCTTCGAAGCGAATGAAAGGCTCGGTTTTATTGATCCCGAAAAACTGAAAGAGATACTAAAGGCTGAGAACCTTGTTCAGGGTGGTTACCGGCTGAAGGATATTGAAGACTGATTACCAGATGACAGCAAAAGGCAGAGATACCAAACCCCATGTGGGGATATACGGCAGACGAAACGTAGGAAAGAGCTCGCTCATCAATGCATTGGTGGGGCAGGATATTGCCATTGTCTCCGACATAGCAGGCACCACCACCGACCCGGTAAAAAAGAGCATTGAGGTGCACGGGCTGGGTCCGCTCATCTTCATTGACACCGCTGGCATTGATGACACCGGTGAGCTCGGCCAGCTGCGAATAAAAAAATCGATGGCAGCCCTGAAGCTGATTGACCTGGCCATCCTTGTGCTGTCTGACAACCGTTTCGACAGCTTTGAGGCTGAGCTGGTAAAAGAGTTCGGAGTACTTGACATTCCCTTCATCCTCGTTCATAATAAAAGTGATGTTAATCCTCTTACTCCCTCTATCCGCGAGGAAATCAGAAACCGTACCGGTAAGGAAATAACAGAATACTCGGCACTTCATTCTGAAGAATATAACAGTGAGCTTCTCAGGGTGATTAAGAATGCAATGCCGGCCACAGCAATGAAAAGCCGTGGACTGATCGGAGACCTGGTAAGCCAGGGTGACATCGTCCTGCTTATAACCCCCATTGATATCGAAGCCCCGGAGGGGAGACTGATTCTTCCACAGGTACAGGTGATACGCGATATACTTGACAACGACTGCACCGCCATAGTCCTGAAAGAGAGAGAGGTGGATGCCTTTTTGCGGCGTACCGGAATAAAACCGGCGCTGGCTATAACTGACAGCCAGGTCTTCCTGAAAGCCGATGCCTCCATCCCGCGCGATATACCCCTGACAAGCTTCAGCATCGTGCTGGCAAGGCAGAAGGGCGACTTCGAAGAGTACCTTAAAGGGACCCCGAAAATAGGAGAGTTAAAGGATGGCGACCGGATACTGCTGCTGGAGTCATGTACACATAATGTCTCATGTGATGACATCGGGAGGGTTAAGATACCCAGGTGGATCACCAACTTCACCGGCAAAAATCTGGAGTTTGACAACGTGGCAGGGCTCGACAGCTTCCCGCGCCCGATAGAAGATTATGCCCTTGTGATACAGTGCGGAGGATGCATGGTCACACACCGCCAGCTTGTAAATCGCCTGAAGGAACCGAAGAAGCACAGCATCCCCGTTACCAACTATGGGATGGCTATTGCCTACGTACACGGCATCTTCAACCGCGCCACCGAACCCTTCACCGGCAAGACGGAAAAGGCCGGTGATCTGCTCTGATCACCGGCCCCCTTTATGTGAATGCTGTTATTATAACTCTTCTCCGGTTCCTTTCAGATACTTGTCAAGGAAGGTAAGTATCTGTGAGTAGCCCTTGATCTCATTCTCCTTCTTGACGAAACCGTGTCCCTCGTCAGGGAAGATGACATATTCCACAGGTACGCCATTGGCCCTGATAGCTTCAACCATCTCATCTGATTCGATCTGGAGAACCCTGGGGTCATTGGCACCCTGAAGCACCATCACCGGGTTTTTGACATTCTGCCCGTGGAACACCGGTGAGATATTGTACAATCTTACTGAGTCGGCGGTGAAGGGATCACCCATCTCTGTATAGAGTGCATCACGGAATGAAGCCCAGTAGGGCGGTATTGATTTAAGCGTCCGGAGCCAGTTGGTGACACCGAACAAATTGACTCCCACCTTGAACTCGTCAGGTGTGGATGTCATCGCTGCCATCGTCATGAATCCGCCGTAGCTTCCGCCAATGATACCGATCTTTGCAGTGTCAATATACTCAAGTCCCTGCAGCCACTTCTTACCCCAGATGCAGTCCTTCAGGTCTTTGTCGCCGTGGTTCCTGTCATCCATTTTATAGAATGTCTTTCCGTAACCACTGCTGCCCCTGTTGTTGACATCCAGAACAGCATACCCGTGATTGACAAGAAACTGAATGATCGGATTGTAGTAGGTCATGGCCTGTCCACCAGGGCCACCGTGCACCATTACCAGGGCAGGGACCTTATTCTTTTTTGTCGCTGTGAGAGGCTTGTAATAGATTGCCGGTATCTCCAGTACGTCAAATGAGGGATAACGTACAACTTCTGCCTCGACAAGATCGGCAGGTTTAATCTCCGGGTTCAGATTGCTGGTGAGCTTTTTCATCTCTGTTCCTCCAAACTCAAAAAGGTGAAGGTCACCTGGAGTTTTGGATGTTCCGAGACTCAGCAGAAGATATTTTTCGCTCTCTGAAATCGCCAGATTATTGATATTTGCCCCGGGGATCTCAGGGTATACTACATCTTCACCGGTCGACTGATCGATTATCTTTAACTTAATGCGGGCATCTTCATTGACGCCTATTATCTTGTACTTCTCATTCTCGCTGAACCAGACTCCTGACACATCCCAGTCCGTCTCATATAAAACCTCACGTCCTCCTGTGGCAATATCGTATTTCATGAGGTATGTGAATTCCTTCCCGATATCAGTTGTATAGTAAAAGCTGGCATTGTCATTTGAGAATCCCGAGGCGGAGTATGAACCTGGTTTATCAGGTTCTGAGACCTCAATGGTCTTGCCTGTCAGTCTTTCATATAAGAACAATTTATTTTCGCTGGTGGTTATCGGCTTTGCCAAAGCGATAATATTCCGGTCCCTGGTTGAACCTGAATATTGAAGTCCCTCCCGGTTTTCCCAGATCAGCTCCTCTTTCCATTCACCCACATTCATTTTATAAAGATCAAAATACTGTGGATCGCGCCTGTTGGAGGAGAAGTACATTATCTTCTTGTCCTTGCTGAATCCGTTGAACGATGCCTTTACCTCATCTCCTGGAGTCAGGTCAACCGTGGTACCGTCCTCACTAAGGAGGTAGATATGGTCGTTTTCGTTTCCTCCCTTATCTGCTGAATAGAGGATCTGGTTGGTTCCATGGACGTAATCGACTGCAAAGAAAGATTCAGTCGTAGAGTTTGTTACCTGTTTCTTGGACCCGTCACTTATGCTGATCTCAAAAACATTATAAATTCCTGTCTCATTGCTGGAGACAAGCAGCTTCGTTTCATCAGGAGAGAAGGCTGAAAAACCGATGTTCACATTCTTGTAGAACTGGTCTATAGTATACTGACCGATCTCCGGGATTTTTTTCCCTGTACATGAGACCAGCAGGATAACCGAAAATACAATGAGAATTTTCTTCATAGGTCATATGTTTAATTATTCTGAAAGGACTGAAAAATAAACAAGGTGCTGCATTTAAAGTTCAGAATGCCGAGACGAAACCTGCACTCAGTTTTCCGTAGCTGTTACCGCTGAAGACCTGCGTAAACTCCGTCACCAGCCTTACATTCCGTCTTATTATGTAACCGGCATGAAGGGTGGCAGACCGGTAATCAAGCAGATCAATATCCGACTCAACCCAGTTAAGCAGGCCGGTGAGATACCAGGTGCTCATGTCACCCTTAGGTGAGTAGATGATCTCTGCAAAACCGCCGTGTGTTCTTAAGTCCGACTGCATTGGCTCCTCAGGGTCGACAAAGACTTCGGAGTCAGTCCTCCAGACGTATTGCAGCCCGATGATCAGCTTCTCATTGAAGTCCAGGACAAGATCGGGACCGTACATCTTCACTTCATTAACAAAATCGCCGATATTGTTCTGGAGTACTTCCTTGCCGGTATATCCGAAGAACCCGACACTGGCATGCTCGCCAATGTCCTGTGTGACCTTCAGCAAAATGTTTTTGTATTTGTCCTTATCGAAGACAAAGGCCTTGTTGGCCTCAGACAAACCGGAGCCGCTGACAACCTCGAAGACCATAGTAGTGCCAGTTGAGAAGCCTTTATCAAGCAGGATACCCCTGTCATACTTCAGGTCTATGGAAGATTCTCCGGGTGCAGTAGCATAGATCTTGTAGTTCTCTAACGTATATCTTAATTCTCCCTTAAACATAGGATCAGAGACCGCAAACTGCCCCATGTAGATATTTATGCCAGTACTAAAAAGATCGCGGTACATCAGGAATGCATCCTCAAGCCCGGCAATATGCCCTCTCTCATTCAACAGAAAATAGAAATAGTATGATAGTTTTTCTGACAGTTCACCTCCGGAGATGATCTTCAGCACAAACGGAGCGGCAAAATCGACGGAGCCCTGATCATCGAAATTGAATGTAGCATGGCCGTCAAGCCTGAATGCCAGCGGAAGCTCACGGAAGAGGGAGAGCCTTTCATCACCGGTATTTATAAAATATCTGGGAGATTCATAGTCGGTCATTCTGAAGCCGGCACCGGCAAACTCATCACCGAAAGCTTTCAGTCGCGGCATTGCCGGGCTATGGCATACCTGGCAGCTGATCTGGTACTTGCGGGCAAAGGCAGGTACGGCTTCCACCTGCTCCGGAGGGATGATCAGAAGCATGGTTACGGCCAGAGTAGCCAATCTGGTTATTGCAGAAACTTTCATATTGTTAAGGTTTTAGGTTTTCTATGTCAAGGTAGTATCGCAACTTTTGTAGTATGGTCATTGACCATCATAATGTCCGATTCTTCGGCCGGGACCTTCAGGAAGTCGGCCACCGGCTTGACAAGAAGCTGGTAATTCAGGACGGCACGCACCTTCATCTCCCCGGGGGCGGCTTCAAAGGGTATTTTGAAGGTGAATTTCTCCACTTTCGTCTCCCGTGGACCAATCCTGTAATCAACGCCAAAACTCCTGGTGTTCCACTGCATGATGGTCATGTTTCCGTCCTTATCGAAGTAAGGCATCCGGAATATCCTGTTCCCGAATGGGATACCGTCACGCTGAACCCCCTTAAAGTCGTTAAGCTTAAGCGGTATAGCCATATCCTGGTAGGCAAGATAATCGCCCGAGATGGTATACTCCTCACCCTCAAAACCCTTTGGGTCTACGTTCAGGTGATACTTGTTTCCCTTAGCATCGGTAGCCTCAACATCGAGCCATGCTATGCGGTCTTCCACAGACCCTGTGGGAAATTTGTGCCCGGTCTTCTGGTTGAAGAGGGCCACGGTGAAGACGATGGTCTCTCCCGGCTCCGCCAGGCGCATGTCAGGCTCGATCCTCAGTTCTATGGTACCCCTGACCTTTCCCGGATCGTGAGCTCCGTGGAACAGATGCAGACGGGCATCGTTATATTTTTTGCCCATTAGTGCCAGCTGATACTCCCCCCTGGGCATGTGGCAATCGTGGCAGTAGACACCCTCCGCTGCATAGGGACCCTCCTTCCATTCAAGCTGGGTGCTCTTGACCATCATCCCGAACGGGTTCATCTCATTGTGGCAGTTGCCGCAGAACTCTGTCGACTTCAGGAAATCATTCTGCACTATTTTATGAGCAGGAGATTCCATCTGCGGTTCACGCCCGCTCTGCTTCGTCATGCCCGGCTCAATAAAATAGCTGAAGTTCACCGGCGGATCAACCTGGGCTCTCTGTGTGAGGTGGCACACCTCGCACGAGACCGATTCGTTTGCCATGCTCTTCTCCTCCGGGCGCGGCGGAGGGAGTGTCCCCCCCATGTATGCCAGCGGGGTATGACAGCCGTTGCAGCCGTCAGCCGCCTCCTTCATGAATGGATCAACCTCGGCATGTGGTACGGCAAGGTCGAAATACTCTATCTCATCCCAGTGATGGGTGTAGGCCTGCGACATCATGGCCTGCGACCACTGCTCATAGATACCTGGGTGACACGACCGGCACTTGAGGGCTGTCTCGAAATCCTTGTACTTATATTTCCCCTTCAGATCCTCCTGCGGAAGCGATCTGATCAATGTAAACGCCGTAAGGGTCAGCAGAATAACGGCCGGTACTATGACCATAAGCAGAAGTGGAGTGATTTTAGGTCTCATAGGTTTGCAAATTGACAATGAAAGATACAAAATAAAATAATAGCTACTAATGATTCCTATCCACACAAACATGGAAAGGCAGCAATGTATGCGCCTGTAAAGTCCATAAATGATGTGCCTTTGACTGTCCGGAAATTTATTTAAAATTTTGTTATATATTTGGCTTGCTAATAAACCATTATGTCACACAGCTGGACACTGGAATACAAGATTAAAGTCAACCGCTCCGGATTGTATCAATGAACCCGGTGCTGCAGCAGAGAAGTTGCCCGCAACTCATCTGCCTGTAGCGTCTCTGCTACCTGTCTCACCGGGAACTCATCTCCTTTGTTTTCTTAATTCTTCGTTTTAACTAATTCAAAAAATACAATTATGGATACATTAATTATTACCGGTTCGGGGATTACTGTCAATGACGTTGTCAATG
>DCSU01000081.1 GCA_002325785.1 Bacteroidales bacterium UBA1458
CTGGCTACATTCAGTTCCATCACAGACAGGGTTGCGACTGTCAACGGGGTCTCAAAAGGATATGCCATGACAGGCTGGCGGATTGGTTATATGGGTGCTCCTCTCTGGCTGGCAAAGGCGTGCAACAAGCTGCAGGGCCAGTTCACCTCGGGGGTAAGCTCTATAGCACAGAGGGCTGCCCTGGCTGCAGTGACTTCAAAGAGCGACTCCAAAGAGCGAATGCGTGAGGCATTTCTTCGCCGCAGGGACCTGATATGCAGGCTTCTGGACGATGTGCCAGGACTGAAGGTCAGGGTGCCACAGGGTGCGTTCTATGTCATGCCTGACATCAGTTCGTTTATCGGAAAGAGCTATAACGGCCAGGTGATGAAGGATGCTGATGATCTTACCTTCTTCCTTCTTGCAGAGGCAAGGGTGGCAATGGTGAGCGGCAGTGCCTTTGGTGCATTAAACTGCATCAGGATCTCCTACGCCACTTCAGATGATCGTATTACTGAGGCCATTCGTCGTATTAAGGAGGCGCTGGCAAAA
The DNA here is from genome assembly GCA_002325785.1 of Bacteroidales bacterium UBA1458. GTDB lineage: Bacteria > Bacteroidota > Bacteroidia > Bacteroidales > VadinHA17 > SR-FBR-E99. The sequence continues at coordinate 532 of DCSU01000081.1, forward strand.
CTGGCCTAATAGCGGTTGAAAGTGATAAACTCCCCTGACGGCTTACGTACCTTGTTGCGATGCTGGTTTTCCGTGTAACCGACAGTGATAACCAGCTCTACCCTCTTTGATTTAGGTATTCCGAGAAGCTCCCTGATCTTCTTCTCGTCAAACCATCCGAGGATGCATGTGCCCAGCCCTTCAGCAGTAGCCTGATATACCATTGACGCCGTTGCTATACCTACATCGATCAGGGAATAATCCCTCTTCTTTATCAGGTCGCCTGCCCGGGAGGTGAAGTTGGACTTCTCCCTCACAATCACTATCAGTACAGGAGCCTGGTGAACGAAGGTATTCATCCTCAATATCTCAGACTCTGTTGCTGATGATACCTGCTGCCGCAGGCCGGGTTCATCAACCACGATGAACCGCCAGGGCTGGCCGTTGCATGCTGACGGTGAGAGCCTGCCGGCTTCGGTTATCCTTTCAATCTTTTCCTTCTCAACAGGCCTGTCGAGATAGCGTCTCTCGCTCTGCCTGCTGTTAATCAGGCTGAGCATTGTGTTGCCGTCAATCATATAAGTAACAGTCTGATCAATAGTTCTGAGCAAATACCTCGAAGTAGTTATACGGATGGAGGCATGCCGGGCAGTTTTTCAGCGGCTTTGTTCCAAAATGGACATATCCGCACTTGCGGCAATACCAGAATACCTTCTCCTCACGCTCGAAGACCTTGTTGCCCATCACATTGGCCAGAAGCTTCCTGTACCTCTCCTCATGTACCTTCTCCGCAGCGGAGATGGCCTTGAAACAGGTCGCGATCTCCTTGAAGCCCTCTTCCTCCGCTACCATTGCAAACGCCGGATAGAGCTCTGACCACTCTTCATGCTCACCCTCGGCGGCTGCCTCGAGGTTCGCACTGGTGGTAGTTGTCTTGCCTGCCGGGTAAGTAGCTGTGATCTCAACCATGCCTCCCTCAAGATAACCGAAGAAACGCTTGGCATGCTGCTGCTCCTGCAGTGCTGTCTCAAGAAAAATGGCGGCTATCTGTTCGTATCCCTCTGCCTTGGCCACCTTGGCTGCAAATTCATAACGGTTCTTTGCCTGTGATTCGCCGGCAAATGCCTTGAGGAGATTCTTCTCCGTACGGGTTCCTTTAATACCTTCCATTTGAGTATGTTTAGATTTATTGTATGGTTATGTTTGCCCTAAAAATAGCACAATTCTTTGATAGCGCAAAGACGAAATCGTATGTACCGGTAAAAAGTAAGTGCCTGTCACCATGAGGCAGGCCCGCGCTGAAGACTCACTTCTTTTTTAGTTTCAGGAACTTCTTTTCTTCACCCTTCAGGAGCCTTGAAATGTTTTTGGAGTGTGTAAGGACAACGGCTATTGCTACCGTCACAGCGAAGATTTTAAAGAGAAGAGAAGGGGTATGAAAAAGAGTCATCAGCAGCACGGGGAACATGATGACCGAGATCATCGAGCCGAGTGATACATAACCGGATATCAGGAGCACCACAAGGAAGATGCCTGCACATGTAAGTGTCAGCCATGGCTGCAGTGCCAGCAGCACGCCGAAGGTGGTTGCCACTCCCTTGCCGCCGCGGAATCCTGCAAAGAGAGGGAAGACATGCCCGAGTATTGCAGCCATGCCGCATATTATCTGCAATGCTGTCAGCTGTTCAGAACCGTCGGGTGCTGCACCAAGGAACAGGGGCAGTGACGCTGCCAGCCAGCCCTTGAAAAGATCAAACAGCAGCACCGGTATGCCGGTCTTCCATCCGAGAACCCTGACGGTGTTGGTAGCTCCGGCGTTGCCGCTACCATGCTCCCTTACGTCAATACCGTGAAAAAACTTCCCTGCCCAGACAGCGCTGGGGATCGACCCGGCAAGGTAAGCCAGCACAAATGCCAGCAGTGATAACATTATGTTCATTTTTCTTGGGTTACGGCTTAGGACCCGAAGATACAAGTTTTGCCGTTTCCGTATTCGATGTGAACCTGCTGAAGTTCTTAATGAATTTCTCTGCCAGTGACCTGGCTGAATTGTCCCATGCCTCAGGGCTCTCCCATGCACGCCGCGGATCAAGCAATCCGGGCGCTACTCCCGGTAATGCCACTGGTATATCGAGGTTGAAGACTGGCAGACTGACAAACTGAGTGTTGTCAAGCGACCTGTTCAGGATGGCATCGATGATGTTCCTTGTTGAGGGGAGATCAATCCGCTTTCCCGTTCCGTAGGGCCCACCGGTCCATCCGGTGTTTACCAGCCATGCCTCAGCCCCGTGAGCCCTCATCTTCCGTGTGAGTTCACGGGCATAGATCAGGGGATCAAGCAGCAGGAAAGCTGCCCCGAAGCAGGCTGAGAAGGAGGGCTGGGGTTCAATGATACCCCGCTCGGTGCCCGCCAGCTTGGCTGTATAGCCGCTCAGAAAATAGTACTGTGTCTGTTCCTCAGTGAGCCTGGCAACCGGGGGAAGGACACCAAAGGCATCGGCCGAGAGGAAGATGACGGTCTTTGCATGTCCGGCCCTGGATACCGGTCTGACAATATTGTCAATATGATAGATAGGGTAGGAGACCCTGGTGTTCTCGGTCTTAGCCTTGCTGGTAAAATCAATCCTTCCTTCTGCGTCAACGACCACATTCTCAAGCAACGCATCGCGCCGTATAGCCCTGTAGATGTCTGGCTCGTGCTCCCTGCTCAGGTTGATGCACTTGGCGTAACATCCACCCTCGAAGTTAAAGACCCCGGCGTCATCCCAGCCATGCTCATCATCA
>DCSU01000141.1:0-794 GCA_002325785.1 Bacteroidales bacterium UBA1458
CATAGAGCGGGCCCATCCACTCCGAGTCGCGCTTGGAGAGGTAGTCATTGACTGTTACGATGTGCACGCCTCGTCCTGCCAGCGCATTGAGGAATACCGGGAGTGTAGCCACGAGGGTCTTTCCTTCACCGGTAGCCATCTCGGAGATCTTTCCCTTGTGCAGTGCCACGCCGCCAACGAGCTGAACGTCGTAATGAATCATATCCCACACTATCTCGTTTCCGCCTGCCATCCAGCGGTTCTTCCAGAAAGCCTTCTCTCCTTCAATAGTCACTGAAGGCCTGATGGCTGCCAGATCGCGGTCCCAATCGCGGGCTGTGACCTCAAGCAGCTCGTTCTCCTTGAACCGGCGTGCTGTCTCCTTGACAATGGCAAAAGCCACGGGTAGTATCTCATCAAGCTTGCTCTCTATCTTTTCGAGGATCTGCTTGTCTATCTTGTCTATCTGGTTGTAGAGTTCCTCCTTACGGTTGACATCCTCCTCGTTCTCGGCTGCAGCCCTGATTTCAAGAATCTGCCTGGATTCCTCAGCAATATGGTCGCGTATCTCCTTTTTCAGCTCAGCTGTCTTATCGCGCAATCCGTCATTCGAAAGTGCCGCAATGAGGGGGCTCTCCTTTGCTATCTTACCCGCAAACGGATCAATCTCCTTCAGGTCACGTTCTTCCTTGTTGCCCAGGAACAGACCCAGGACTTTATTGACAATGCTCATTTGCTGTCTTTTTTAAAAACTTCCGCAAAAGTAATATTTTTTCCGGCCTTAAACATAGAAAAAGGCTGCTGTGGAGATCCAC
>DCSU01000141.1:840-4820 GCA_002325785.1 Bacteroidales bacterium UBA1458
CCTGCTGCCTACTGCCTGCTGCCTGACCATTCTGTGTGCCAGAGGCCGGGAAACAGGTCTGGTTTTTATCCCCTCAGGCCCATGATATCACGGTCAAGGAAATAGAGGCCGGCTTCACCTGCCAGTGCCAGTTTATCAAGGATAAGCTGCACGCTCGTCTCCTCTTCAACCTGCTCTTTCACGAACCACTGAATCCAATTGGTGGTGGCGTAATCGTTCTCAGTGATGGCTGTTGCAAGTACCTCATTGATGCTGCCAGTGATGAACTGCTCATGTTTCAGCACCTCTTTGAACATCTCGTGTATGCCTTTGTATTTTACCGGGGGCTGCTTGAATGCGGGAATTGCAGCAATGCCGCCGCGTTCATTTACAAATTTGATGAATTTGAGCATGTGCATTCTCTCTTCATTTGCCTGTGCATAGAGCCACGCAGCTATGCCGGCCATGCCTTTGTTCTCTGCCCATGAAGCCATGGCCAGGTAGAGGTTTGATGAGTAACCTTCTCTTTCGATCTGCCTGTTGCAGATCTCTTCAACTTTCTTTGTTAACATATCATTGAATATTTATTGGTTCATTTTTCTTCAATAACAAGCGGGGAGTGATAATGTTTATCCCAGCAGCTCCTTTACTTTCTGGACCAGTTCAGAGGGGAGGAAAGGTTTGGGAAAGACATGATCTGCTCCCAGTTTGCTGGCCATCAGAAGGTAGCTCCCCGGGCCGGCCATGCCGCCTCCGCTGATAGCAATCACGCGCGTTGATGGCTTGATCTCCTTGATCTTCATAATCACCATGAGGCCATCCTCCTCGGGCATGAGGAGGTCAGTGATGACCAGGTCAACCACTGATGGGCGGAATTTGGCCAGTGCCTCCCTCCCGTCGGCAGCGGTTATGACCGTATACTTACGCTTCTCCAGAGAGTCCCGCAGCATCTCGCGCAGTACAGCATCATCCTCAACTATCATTACTCCTGCCATATCATTCCATTTTAAGCTTCAGGTGCCCGAAGGTAGGTTTTTTCGGGGAGGAAGCCAAATTTCACCACGGGAATAAGTACATCAATCACAGTGCCTTTGCCTCTTACGGAGCTGACTTCAAGTGTACCATTCATCTCACTTACAATATCGCGGACAACAGTCAGTCCGAGTCCTGTTCCCCTCTCCTTCTTTCCTTCAGAAAAGAATGGCTCAAATATCCTTGCCAGGGTTTCCGGTTCCATGCCTGTGCCTGTGTCAGCAAATCGAATGCGGGCATAGCCTTGTCCTGCACCGGCTTCCCGTTTGCCACTGGCACCGGCCTCTCTGCTACCCGCTTCATCTACCTGTCGGGCATCACCGCTGGTGAGGGTATCAAGCGTGACTGTCAGGCTTCCGCCGGTTTCTTCGATCGACTGAAGGGCGTTGAATGCAATATTCAGGAAGACCCTGAAGAGCTGGGCCGGTTCAGCCTCAACAAATATATCCGGATTTGTTATATTTCCTGTCACCAGTATGTTACTGCGTACTGATGGCATGATAAAATCAATTGTCTCTGCAATGACATCGCCAACCCTGACCGGTATCTTCTCACGCATAGAGCTGCGGCTGAGATCAAGCAGCTGTCCGGTCAGGGTCCTTGCCCTGTCGGCTGCCCCGATGATCCTTTTTAAATTGCCGGCGGCTGCAGAGTCATTTTCAAGGCTCTCAAGTGCCATCTCGGTGTAACCATATATTACCGTTATGATGGTATTCAGGTCATGGGCAATGCCTCCGGCCAGTAAGCAGATCCTTGTTGAAGGGTCGGTATTGTTCCCTTCAGCAGCAGCGGAGGTCAAGCTATTTCCTTTTGGCTTATCGGTTGTCACATGGTGCAGATAAACAGTCTAATCAAAGTCGAGGTTAAATGTCTTCTTAAGGTCCTTCAGCGATGGGTTTTTCACGGCCAGATGGTTGAACTTCTGTTCGGGCGAATAGAGTATCTCTCCTCTCTCGGTGGTTTCCACCGTTGTCTGAAGCCTCAGGGAGCTGTTGTGAAGCGCCAGGCGCAGGTGATTCTCCAGACGCGCCCGGTAGTTATGATCGAAGGCCTCCTTGAGGGTGGAGTTATCCAGTTTCAGGACCACAGTATTATCTGGAAGCAGTTCAGGTGACACTGAGGAGAGGGTCACTGCAATCCTGGGGCTCTCCTCCTTCACTGTAGCTGCAAACTCAGTCCATGCCAGCTTCAGCTCCTCCGCGGTGAACTCGTGTGCTTCACTGGCTGCCAGGGAATCCGGAGAGGGCTCGCTGACAATACTTTCCTTTTGTTTTGAAGCTGATGTGATATTTTTAATAGAGATTCTCTTCGGATCGTCGCCCTGTTGACTGGTTTTTGGAGTTACGGCGGCTGTTGCCTGTGCTGCAGCAGGTTGTTTCGCCTGGTTCTGGGCCGGGGCGGGCGCCGGTGAAGAGACTTTTATTTCAGGCTCGTCGTCGTAGGACTGAGATTCAGCTTTTTTTTTTGACTCTTCTGATGATCTCTCCTGTGACAGTTGGCACATCCGCAGCAGTGCCAGCTCAATATGCAGGCGCTGGTTCTTGCTTGCGCGGAAGTTCAGCATGCACTGTGAGCCGATGTCAAGGGCCTCATAAATAAAAGTGAGAGGGGCCCTGACGGCCTGTTCACGGTAACGCTGCCGGATTGAAGGTGATGTTTCAAGAAGTCTGACTGTAGACTCATCACGACTCACCAGCAGGTCCCTGAGATGGTTATTCAGACCAGCCATAAAGTTGTACCCGTCGAAGCCTTTGTTCAGTATCTCGTTGAATGTCAGCAGCACCGCCGTCACATCTCCTTCCATCGCTGCGGCCGTAATCCTGAAATAGTACTCATAGTCAAGCACATTCAGGTTGGAGATGACGTCGCCATAGGTTATGTTCTTGCCGCTGAAGCTTACTATCTGGTCGAAGATTGAGAGCGCATCGCGCATGGCTCCATCGGCCTTGGTAGCTATAACGTGGAGTGCCTCGTGTTCAGCCTGTACTCCTTCGTTGCCGGCAACCCAGCTCAGTCGTTGTACGATATCATCAACGTTGATGCGGTTGAAGTCGAATATCTGGCAACGTGAAAGGATAGTGGGTATGATCTTATGCTTTTCAGTGGTGGCCAGGATGAATATTGCATGAGACGGGGGCTCCTCAAGGGTCTTCAGGAAAGCGTTGAAGGCCTGAGCGGAGAGCATGTGTACCTCATCTATTATATAGACGCTGAACTTCCCGATCTGCGGCGGTATCCTCACCTGGTCAGTCAGGTTGCGGATGTCGTCAACGCTGTTGTTCGATGCCGCATCAAGCTCATGTATGTTGAAGGATGCCTGGGAGTTGAACGAGGTGCATGACTCGCATTTGTCGCATGCCTCACCGTCAGGCCCGGGACTTGAACAGTTGATAGTCCTGGCAAAAATCCTTGCGCAGGTGGTCTTTCCGACCCCCCTGGGGCCACAAAAAAGATAGGCCTGTGCAAGAAAATTATTCCTTATCGCGTTCCTTAGTGTAGTGGTTATGGTATCCTGCCCCACAACCATATCAAATGTGGCAGGCCTGTATTTTCTGGCAGATACAATGAAGTTATCCATAGCGGGTATCAGCAGTCTGTCTGGTTTATCAGTCACAAATATAGTCAAATAGTTGCGGGAATATTTTTTTTTAAGATTTATTGTCTTACTTTTGCAACCCGATTTATTAACACAATTATAAACTAAAAAAGAGATGTTGAATCAGTACGAAACCGTTTTCATTGCAACTCCCGTTTTGTCTGAGAATCAGATGAAGGAAGCGGTTCAGAAATTCAAGAAGATCATCACTGACAACGAAGGTGAGATCGTTCATGAAGAGAACNNTTATCCTATTCAGAAAAAATCGACAGGTTTTTATTACCTGGTCGAGTTCAGAGGGCAGGGTGAGTTGGTAGATAAACTAGAATTGCAGTACAGGAGGGATGAGAGAATCATCCGTTTCCTGACCTTC
>DCSU01000141.1:4935-5131 GCA_002325785.1 Bacteroidales bacterium UBA1458
GAAGAACAAGATCAAGTATATTGACTACAAGGATCCAGAGTTCCTCAAGAAGTTTCTCAATGAACAGGGCAAGATTCTGCCTCGCCGCATCACCGGCACCTCGCTCAAGTATCAGAGGAGGGTGTCGAAGGCTATCAAGCGTGCACGTCATCTTGCAATGCTTCCGTATGTTGCTGATCTTTTAAAGTAAAGGAGG
>DCSU01000141.1:5159-5297 GCA_002325785.1 Bacteroidales bacterium UBA1458
AAGACCGGTTATGCAAGGAACTATCTTATTCCCAAGGGATATGCCCTTCAGGCTACTAACTCTGCCGTAAAGGTTCATAATGAGAACCTGAAGCAGAGAGCGCACAAGGAAGAGAAGATCAAGGGTGAAGCTGAGAAG
>DCSU01000032.1 GCA_002325785.1 Bacteroidales bacterium UBA1458
TTTGTCGGAGCCTCAAACTGCCTACTGCCTGCTGCCTACTGCCTTATTAAAGGTCCTTCACACAGCGGAACCCGACCGTTTCGCTGCGGTCATAGCCCGGTGAGACAAGCAACTGGATCTGAGTCATGGTAAGGGGCTGCGGGCCTCCCTGCACGTACCACCAGCTCGATTCAGGCCTGAACCAGCTTCCTCCCCTGATGATATTGAAGTAATAGGCACCGTTGGAGTAGACATCGCCGGTCATCTGCCACACATTACCGACAAGATCTGCCACGCCGTAGGGACTCTCTCCCTTGGGAAAGGCATCTACCGGGGTGGCGCGGCCAAAGCCGTTGTTGCACTTGGTGGCATGAAAATCGCTGCCCCACGGCCACTCACGGCGATCTGTCCCCTGTGCTGCCAGCTGCCACTCAGCCTCTGTTGGCAGCCGTTTACCTGCCCAGGCGGCGTAGGCCTTCGCATCTTCCAGGCTGACATGCACTACGGGGTACCGCTCCTGTCCGGTGACGGGCAGGCCTCTCTCCCACTGCTTAAGGTAGTTGGCAGTGTCAAAGGGGATATACCTTGAATCCCTGATGAACCTGAGGTACTCCTCGTTGGTGACAGGGTACTTGTCAATAAGGAAACTGTCGACAGCAACGGTTATATCCTTTCCGGCCGAGGGGCAGGGGACAAAATCATCCGGGGTGTCAAGCCTGTAGGTAATTGTGGCAGCCGGCACCACAACCATCCCCGGCGGTGTCTCAGCAGAGCGTGTGGTCCTCTCCGTTGCTGACACGAGCCATGTCTTACCCATACCTGGTCTTACAATCCGCTCATCCATCAGTATGCCTTCACTGTCAGTGAGCTCTATCACTATCTTTTCACCTGCTATTCCAAACAGGTTATCAACAGGCATGACGGTATCCGCAGGCGAAGCAATCTCCACAGGTTTGTTTCCATAGCCCGGCATTCCCCGGCTTATCAGCAGGGTGCCCGGTACCACGGCTGAGATGTGGAGTTTGTTACCTGTAATTTTTGCGCTTATGAGCGCAGGCAACATCGCAATGCAGTCGACCGAGCTCTCATTTCTTGTGCCGTTGAATGAGGAGCTCCATCCCGGTGTCTGTACTGATGTCATAAGCTCGCCGTTTATGGTTGACGAAGCAATCTCCTCGTGTCGCCAGAGGGAGACTGTGTGGCTGCCGGTGGTGTCGCCGGCGCTGAAGAGGGGGCCGCTGTATCCGCGGTGATCCATGTTCAGGACTGTGAAGAGGGTTTTGGAACCTTCGCTCCACCGGTTTACATAAACCCTGTCGGCCCTGCTGTCAATAAGAGGTGTCCAGCCCATGTCAAGAAAAGCGTCGCTGTTTCGTCTGAGAATGTAGGTTGTTCTTGCAAGGTATTCAAGATCAGTCCGGAACTCATCACCACGACCGCCTGGTCTGAACATATTCAGCTCTGTGCCGTATCCGTTGAAGAATGCCACTGATATCTCGCGGTGGAGGACATCCTCACCAACGTCTGCCACCCTGAAGATGGCAAAGTCAGGTCTTATAAGCTTATTCAGGTTGAGTTCAGGACTTAGGAACAGGGCGTTATGTACCCTGGCGGCCACTATGCCGGGCATATCCTTTATCACTGGCATACCTTCGGAGTACATCACCACTCCCAGGCGGACCGTATCGGCGCTATGCTGCAGTTCGGCCGATGATCGTCCCTCGGTATCCAGCACCACGCCATCGGCGTCGGTTGCAGCGATCATCTCTGCCAGGCCACGGAGATGATCTTCCTCCCTTGTGCTTTTATCCCATGGATTATAAGCGATGAAGAAGCGGCAGTCATTCGCCTTCGCCTGACGGCTTATGCGCTTGAGTCCATCAGTCCCTCCAGGGAGATCCCTGTAGAGGTCCCACTGGTTTCTCGCATCGAGGCCCAGGCGGGGCCATGTTGGCCATATACCGTATACATCCACATTACCAAAGAGCCTGTTATATCCTGCAAGGAATTCGCTGAAGCCCGACTCACCCCCGAAGCGGTCATAGTACTCCCTGTCCCACGCCATCTGTAGGATCATCAGGTAGCTGTCGCGTATCCAGTTCAGGTCCTTGCGCCGGTAGAGCGAATCATCAAACGTTGCAAGGTCATACAGGTATCGCTCTGCGAACATCAGCTTTAAACCGTCATGCCATGATCCCCGGAATATGTCAGCCCAGATGTGGTAGGTGACAGATGCCCCCGGAGGCAGGATGGTTTGATATCTTTTCAGGGTGCCGTTTTCGCTCTTTATGCGGCGTGCTATGGAGCTTACTGACAAATCCTCCCCTGTTTCGAACACTGTGAATCCCATCTCCCATGCATTGTCAGGAAGGACAACGCGAACCGGGCTTTTCCCCGGCAGGAAGATGTTTGCCCTGGCAAGGTCAGCCGGGCCCGAGCCGGTGATATAGGCGCTGTTACCTTTCTCTCCGAAGGGAACCACATCACTTATCAAAATAGTGTCATTCCAGTTATTGCGGAAAACCAGCTCAGCCATAAAACCCGGGTGAGAGCCTCCCCTTGGGGTGTAAACCGCCTCTGCCCCTCCGGGGAAGATCATCACGAAACGGCTGCCTGTCAGTCCGGCCGGAACATCATCCGACTCAAAATAGACGCCGTCTATCCTGAAGCTGAAAAGCGGCTTAGGTGCAGGAAGGCTGACCATGACGCTGTCATCGAGGACCAGGGAGACAGCGCTGGCTCCATTTTCCCTGATAATCCCGAGGTTTTCAAGCGACTGGCCCGACAGTGAAATAAATGAGATGAAAAAAAAGAGGAAAAACCGAAACCTTAATGTGCACATTTGAGTTTAATCTGATATTGAGCTTCCCGGGTGATCGGGAGTGCAATTTAAGATATTGTATCTGAAAATAAAAGGAAAGATACAGTGAATGAGCTATTTTAGAGAAATTGTTTAAGGGTTTAGTCTTGATCACATATTTTTCATTACTTTTAGAAATTAGCTGATACACGACTGATGAAACGGGTCAACTTCAAAGGCATAACATTCATTATCCTGATTCTCGCTGCGATGATGCTGATGCCCGGTTGTGCAGCCACCAAAAAGAATCCTTACCATGCCAGCCGGAAGAATTCCTACATAGACACCTCACAGTTGGGGCGCAACAAGTACTTCTTCTCCAAAAAGTATCAGAAGAAGTTGTACAAATTCAAGAAAGATTAGCTTAATCCTCGCAGACCACCTGAAGGCCGTCCCAGGCCAGGGTTACATTTACCGGCAGTTCCCTGTTCACCTCCGCATGTTTTCCCATCTGATGACCTATATGAGTAATATAGGCTTTACGCGGTGAGACCTCCTTGATAAGGTCGAGGGCTTCGCCCAGGCTGAAGTGGGAAATATGTTTCTCTTTTCTCAGGGCATTGATAACCAAGTACTTCACTCCTATCAGCTTCTCCCTTGTCTCCTCCGGGATATAATTGGCGTCAGTGATATATGCCATGTCTCCTATCCTGAATCCGAGTATCGGGAGGCGGTAGTGGAAAATTCTCAGGGGTATGATCAGGTCTCCGCGGATTTCGAAATTGTAGTTAGTTATATTATGAAGCTCCATTTTAGGCACTCCAGGGTAGTGGTTCTCTGAGAAGACGTAGGCGTACTCTTTTCTTACGGCTCCCTGGACCCTCTCCTCCGCATAAATGTCAATTGCTGCCTGGCTCTTGTAATTGAATGCCCTCAGGTCATCCATACCGGCAATATGATCCTTGTGCTCATGGGTCAGGAGGATGGCATCAAGCTTCTTAACCCCCGCAGTCAGCATCTGCTGCCTGAAGTCGGGCCCCGCGTCAATCACTATGGTATTTACTGCGGTCTCCACGAGCAGGGAAGCTCTCAGCCTCTTGTCCTTCATGTCATCAGACTTACATATGGGACATTCGCAGGCAATTACAGGTACACCCTGAGAGGTTCCGGTTCCAAGAAAGGTGATTTTCACAGTCTCATTTTCGAAGTACAAACATAGCCTGAAAATGAGAGAAGAACAATATCAGAGGTCATTTTGCACCCCGATAGCTAATTACATATCTTTACAATATCATTCAAATCAGAAGATGAGTGGAAATATTTACATGATTCCCGTCACGCTGGGCAATGCCGATCACAGTCTCACCATACCCCGTGGCACGAGGGATATAACTGCATCGCTAAGGCTCTTTGCTGTTGAGGAGTTGAGGAGCGCCCGCAGGTACCTGAGGAGTATTGACAGGGAATTTCCTGTTGATGATACGCTCTTTTTTTCTGTAGGGAAGCACTCTGATCCTGCCGTTCTCGGAGACTTTTTTGCGAGGGTTGCAGCGGGTGCTGATGCCGGTGTCATGAGTGAGGCCGGGATGCCGGGCCTGGCCGATCCGGGAAACATTGTCTCCGCCGAGGCCCACCGCCGTGGTATCAGGGTCATTCCTCTGACAGGACCCTCTTCCATGATGCTGGCGCTGGCAGCCTCGGGCCTCAACGGCCAGTCGTTCGCCTTCCACGGCTACCTGCCGGTGGATGCCGCGGGAAGGCTAAAAGCCCTGAGAGAGCTTGAGAAACGGTCTTCGGGGGGTCAGACGCAGATATTCATTGAGACACCTTTCAGGAACGGAAAGATGCTTGAAGATATCATCACGGCCTGCAAGCCGTCTACCCGCCTTTGTATCGGGGCTGACATAACACTGGAGAGCGAGTTTATTCGTACCAGGACTATTGCCGGCTGGCAGGTTGATATCCCGGACCTTGACCGGAGACCGGCTGTTTTTCTGCTCCTGGCCTGAGGGCAGAGGGGTATTGTACAACACAGTCAGGTTGCTATTCCCGTCTTACTTTTTTGTCTAAATTGTGTCCGTTAAAACCTGACCCAATGATCCGAAAAACAATTGTGTCCGCCCTGATTCTTATGGTGACAGTCCTGCTTGCCGGGCAGAAGACTGACATGGAACTCTTCAGCGGTATCAAGCCAAGAAATATTGGTCCCGGTGGCATGAGCGGCAGGGTCACGGCTTTTGCCGTTGATCCGGGTAATGAGAACATCTTTTACGTGGGCACTGCCTCCGGTGGTCTATGGAAGACCGTCAATGCCGGCACTACGTTCACCCCGATTTTTGACAACGAGGCTGTGGCCTCTATAGGAGCCCTTGCCATCGATCCGCTGAGGCCTGACATCATCTGGGCAGGTACCGGTGAAGGTAATNNCTTGTACCGGTGAAGGTAATCCCCGCAACAGCGTCACAGGGGGTTATGGCATCTATAAGAGCACTGACGGTGGAAAGAGCTGGAAGTGTATGGGGCTGGAACTCACCAGGTACATACACAGGATCATAGTTGACCCCATTGACCCTGACATTATCTTTGCGGGAGCCATTGGCAATCCGTGGGCTCCCCATTCCGAGAGGGGGCTATACCGCAGTACTGACGGGGGGTTGACCTGGCAGCGGATACTCTTTACCATNNAGAGGTCTGTTCAGAACCACCGACGGCGGGAAAACCTGGGGCCAGGTGCTCTATACAAACGAAACTTCGGGGGTGGCTGACATGGTTATGGACCCTTCGAACCCGGGCAAGATCTTCGTGGCCATGTGGGATCACCAGCGCTGGCCCTGGTTCTTCCGGTCGTCACCAGAGGGTTCAGGACTGTGGCTCACTCGTGACGGCGGGGAGACATTCACCAGGCTCACTGATGGTCTTCCGGCAGAGGCAGGTCGGATTGGCATTGCCATTGCAGCCTCCGACCCCAATTATGTTTATGCCTATGTTGAATCCAAGCCCTCGGCCATCTATCGCTCCACCGACGGTGGTCTCCGGTGGGAAAAACGTGCTGAAAAGAATATCGGGTCTAGGCCTTTCTACTATGCAGAGATCTATGTTGACCCGCAGAATGAGAACCGGGTGTACACGCTCTTCTCAGGGGTTAATGTGAGCGACGACGGCGCCATGACCTTTGACAGAAGTATAGCAGAGTCTATACATCTTGACCATCACGCATGGTACATTGATCCCCTCAATCCTGACCGCATGCTTGACGGCAATGACGGAGGCATGGGTATCACCTATGACAGGGGAGCTACGTGGCGACATATTGAGAACCTGCCCCTGGGCCAGTTCTACCATATTAACGTCGACAACAATGTTCCTTACAATATATACGGGGGTCTACAGGATAACGGTTCATGGAGAGGGCCTGCCTACTCGTGGTACAACGGCCCCATAATCAATGAGATGTATGATTTCCTTATGGGTGGCGACGGCTTTGATGCCATGCCGGTGCCGGGAGACAGCCGCTACTGTTACGCACAGTCGCAGGGAGGATCGCTGCGCCGGTTTGACGTCACCACAGGCTGGAATAAAAGCATTAAGCCTGTGGCTGAAGGCGATGAGAAGCTGAGGTTCAACTGGAACGCAGCCCTGGCACAGGATCCTTTTGACAGCAACACCATCTATTTCGGAAGCCAGCATGTGCACAAAAGCACTGACAGGGGTGACTCCTGGACGAAGGTCTCTCCCGATCTCACAACAAATGATCCGGAGAAGCAGAAGCAAGAAGAGAGCGGGGGCATCAGTCGCGAGGCTACCGGAGCGGAGAACCACTGCACCGTCATTACAATCTGCCCCAGCCCGCTGAGGCAGGGACTTATCTGGGCCGGCACTGATGACGGAATGATACAGGTCACAGAAGACGGAGGCGTTAGCTGGCAGAACACCGCCCAGAAGATCAAGGGGATGCCGCGCAATGCGTGGGTACCGCAGATAACAGCCTCAGCCCATAACCCGGAGGAAGCTTTTGCCGTGGTGAACGATTACAGGCAGGGCGACAATGCCGCTTACCTCTACCGTACCACGGATCTCGGGAAGAGCTGGCATCGCATCATAGATGACACGGATGTATCGGGATATGTGCTATGTTTCGTACAGGATCCGGTTGAGCCGAAGCTTATGTTCACCGGTACGGAGTACGGCCTCTACGTCTCTTTCGACGGCGGCGGTTCGTGGAACAGGTGGACCAGCGGGTATCCGACGGTCTCTACCTACGATTTGCTGATTCACCCTCGTGAGCACGACCTGGTGATTGCCACCTTCGGACGTGCTCTCTGGGTGCTGGATGACATACGGCCCCTGCGCGCTTTGGCATCCGGTGGAAGCAGCCTGCTGAACAGCACTATCAAAGCCTTTGATGCTCCCGAAGCGTGGCTTGCATCAATGAAGAACCTGCCGGGATATTACTTCTATGGTGATGCCATGTACCGCGGCGATAACCGCGAGCCGGGAGCAATGATCTCCTTCTATGCAGCGGATACCGGCAAGGTCACCGTGGAGATCAGAGATAACAACGGAAAGAAAGTGAAGTCAGTGGAGAGGGATGCATCCAAAGGATTCAACCGTTTCATATGGCGACTTGACCGGGATGCTTTGCCACAGGCCTCCTACCCTGCCCTACAGCAGCAGCAGCAGGAACCCTGGATGAGGAATTACAGGAACTATGGAGGAGCAGTGATGCCCGGAACATATACCGTAACACTGAAGGCTGGTGATGCCACCTCCGAGACGCCGGTGAAGGTCAGTGCCGATCCCAGGATGGAGGCACCGGACACCGACGCACTCAGGGAAAATTTTGCAAGAGCCGAATCATTCGGAGCTCGCATCACAGAGCTGAACGAAAAACTTGTATTGATCAAATCAGTCAGGGAGAGCATTGCGAAGAGTGAGGAGCTATCCAAAAATAACCCCGGCTTCGCAGAAGCCATAAAAACCATCCATAAGACTGTCAAAGAAGAAGTTGCAAAGCTAGATGAGGCATTCGGGAGGAGGCAGTCGGGACTGGTATCGCGGATCAACGGTTACCGCAGTCTGATGATGGCATCAGGGGCACCTTCACAGCAGGAGGAGAAGGGAATGACTGATGCTGTGACTGCCCTTGAGGAGGCCGGGAAG
>DCSU01000144.1:0-841 GCA_002325785.1 Bacteroidales bacterium UBA1458
TCAGACTATTTCAGCATACAAATCAAACTCGGTGGACCCGGTTATCTTCACATCAACGAAGGTGCCGGGTTCAATCTTTTTGGGTGAGTTGATGAGTATCTCCTGGTCCACCTCGGGTGAGTCATACTGGCTGCGCCCGATATGGAAGAGTCCCTCCTTCCGGTCGATGATGACCTTCATGACCGTGCCGGTAAGCGCGGCATTCTTCTCTGCCGAGATGCCCTGCTGCAACTCCATTATCTGCGCCACCCTCTTCTCCTTGGTCTTTTCGGAAATGCCGTCACTGTAATTAAGAAATCCGTACGTGTTCTCCTCATGTGAATAGCGGAAGGCACCCAGTCGGTCAAACCTCTGCTCCTCTATGAAGCTGAGCAGCTCGCGGAACTCCTTCTCCGTCTCGCCCGGGTGGCCGGCTATCACCGTGGTGCGCACCGCAGCGTCAGGCACCATGCGGCGTATATCGTCAAGGAGCTGGCGTGTTGCGGAACTGTCATGCTCGCGCCGCATNNATGTCAATATACCTGCATATCTTCGGGTCAGCCTGCATCATCTCGAGGATCTCATAGGGGAATCCGGTGGGATAGAGATAGTGGAGACGTATCCATCCCAGTTCGCTGATGGCCGACAGCTGACGGACCAGCTCGGGAAGCATCTGCCTGCCGTAAAGGTCTGTACCGTAGAGGGTCAGATCCTGTGCTATGAGGATCATCTCCTTCACTCCCTCCGATACGAGGAACCGGGCTTCGGATACCAGCTCTTCCAAGGGGATTGATGTATACCTGCCCCTGATGTCGGGTATGGCACAGAATGCACAGGTACGGTCACACCCCTCCGAAACTTT
>DCSU01000144.1:932-1355 GCA_002325785.1 Bacteroidales bacterium UBA1458
ACTCCTTAAGCTCATTGCGGTACCGTTCCACCAGGCAACCCATGACAAAAAGCTTTCCAACTCCCTCGCGCTGAATGGTTTTGGCGTGACTGATAATTGTATCAATGCTCTCCTCCTTTGCGTCATGGATGAAGCCGCATGTATTTATGATTACAATATCCGCAGGGTCAGGCGAGCCGGCAGTAACAGAATAGCCACCAGCTTCGAGCTGGCGCATGAGCTTCTGTGAATCAACGGTGTTCTTGGAACACCCCAGGGTGATGATATTGACCCTGTTCCTTTTCATCAGCTGCGGTCGCTGAAGAGTGAGTCGACGAAGGCATACCTGTCGAAGACCCTCAGGTCCTCCATCTTTTCGCCTACTCCTATATACTTGACCGGGATCCTGAACTGGTCGGATATTCCTATCACCACTCCGCCCTT
>DCSU01000144.1:1397-6827 GCA_002325785.1 Bacteroidales bacterium UBA1458
TTGGCGTCGAGCACCAGCAGCACCTCATGGGGTGCATAGGGTATGACCTTCTCCATGACCCTCTTTATCTTCGAGAGCTCGTTCATAAGGCCTATTTTATTATGGAGTCTGCCGGCGGTATCAATGATTACAATATCTGCACCTGATGCCACAGCTGAGGTGACAGTGTCAAAGGCCACCGAGGCCGGGTCTGCTCCCATCTGCTGGCTGATCATTGGCACGCCGGCACGCTCTGACCAGATCTTAAGCTGGTCTATGGCTGCCGCACGAAAGGTGTCGGCAGCACCAAGCAGCACGCTGCGGCCGGCCATCCTGAAGTTATATGCCAGCTTGGCTATCGTGGTCGTCTTGCCAACACCGTTGACGCCAACAACCAGTATCACGTATGGCCTTGCAGGCAGAGGAGCATCAAAGCCCGAGGAGGTGTCATGCGTGCCGGTGTTCTCCTCAAGGAGACCGGCGATCTCTTCGCGGAGTATTAAATTCAGCTCTGAGGTGCCAACATACTTGTCGCGCGCAACACGCTTAGACACCCGGTCAATTATCCTGAGAGTAGTGTCAACCCCCACATCCGATGATACCAGGAGCTCCTCAAGGTTGTCAAGCACCTCATCGTCTACCTTCGATTTGCCCGCTACGGCCCTGGTCAGCCTCGAGAAGACATTCTCACGCGTCTTTACCAGACCCCTGTCAAGTATCTCCTTCTCCTCTTTCCTGAATAATCCGAATAATGCCATCACATGATTATTGATCCGTCAAAAGTAAAAAAAGAGACGCAATAAACTGCGTCTCCCTGTAATGCATGATCAGAATGACTGACCTTATTTCTTGACGAAGAAGTCCTTAACGTGGTCGTTATGAACAATTTCCTCTTTGAACTGGTAGGCGCCGGACTTATCAGACTTCACCACCTTGATGCATTTGGTGAATGTTCTTCCGGTTCCTGACTTTAGTGTTGCAACAACTTTCTTTGCCATAACTCAGAATTTATTTGATTTCCCTGTGAAGGGTCATTTTTTTAAGTATCGGGTTGTATTTTTTTCTTTCAAGACGGTCAGGTGTGTTCTTGCGGTTCTTTGTGGTGATGTACCTTGAGGTGCCCGGCATTCCGGATTCCTTGTGCTCTGTGCANNGCTCTTCTTTGCCATTTTATGTCCGGTTTAATTAATTGATAATGAATCCTTTTTCTTTTGCTTCCTTAAGAACCGAGGTAAGACCATTCTTGTTGATATTCCTCATACCTGCTGCTGAAACCTTAAGGGTGATCCATCTGTTCTCCTCAGGAAGGAAATACCTCTTGGTGAACAGGTTGGCCATGAATTTTCTTTTGGTCCTCCTCTTCGAGTGGGAAACGTTGTTTCCGACTATTGCTTTCTTGCCGGTGACCTGACAAACCTTTGACATTATTATCTCGTTTTAAATGTTCTGAAAAACTCCAAAAATCGGTTCGCAAAATACGTGATTTTTATTCTATTAACCAAATAATTCATTCATTTTTTTCCAACAACACTATGACGCCTGTGTTTAACTGCTGATTATCTGTTTTCTAAGCATGTTTATGGCAGTGGTGGCCGACCGTGAGATATTGACGTTCCTGTCGTCGGCAAAGCGGTGTTGCTCAGCTACTACGCCCCCGTCGGAGGCAATTGCTATCCACACTGTTCCCACCGGTTTCCCGGGTGTACCTCCCGTTGGTCCCGCTATCCCGGTGACTGCTACGGAATAGTTTGTTCCGAAAAGTTGTCGCACTCCCTGTGCCATCGCCACTGCCGTCTCTTCGCTGACAGCCCCGTACCGGCTGATTAATTCGGGGTCAACTTTGAGGATACTGGTCTTGATGCTGTTATCATAAGCCACCACAGACCCTCTGAACCAGGCTGAACTGCCTGGCACCGAGGTGATCATCGAGGCAATTTTCCCACCGGTGCAGCTCTCTGCAGTTGATAGTGTCAGGTTATTGTTTATTAGTAGTTTACCTATAACCTCCTCAAGCGTAACTTCATCCTCGCCATAGATCACATCCGGTATAACTTCATAGAGTTTCTGCACCTGCTCTGCCATCTCCTGTCGGAGAAGTTCAGCTTCAGTGCCGGTTCCTGTAAGTCGCAGTTTGATTACCCCGTATGCAGGAAGATATGCCAGCCTGATCTCCGGCGGAAGCCCCTGTTCGAAGCCTTCAAGACGATCAGCAAGCTTCGCCTCAAAGGTGCCATATGTCATGATGTTCTTGTGGATGATTACCATCCCTCCTGCTATTGCTGCCAGCATTGGCAGCACATGTACCTGCATGATATGCTTCATCTCGGAGGGGACTCCAGGCATGGAGATGACGAGCTTCCCTCTGTTGTTGAAAAGCATGCCGGGAGCCGTGCCAGTATGGTTGGCAAGCACAGTGCAGTTGTCGGGCACCTGGGCCTGGCGCCTGTTCTTCTCATTCATCTCAAGATTCCTCCTTCGCAGCCTCTCAGTAACCTCCTCCAGGACCCCCGGGTCAGTCACCATCTGTGAACCGAAATACTCCGCCAGTGTCACCTTCGTGATGTCATCGCTGGTCGGACCCAGCCCGCCGGTCATAAGAACAAGACTGGCACGGCCAAGAGCTTCTTCAAGGGCGTTGATAATCTCCTCCCTGTTGTCTGATATCGAGGTTATCCTGTTGACCCTCATGCCGTAAAGGTTTAGTTGTGAGCCTATCCACGCCGAGTTGGTGTCAATAGTCTGGCCTATGAGAATTTCGTCTCCTATCGTTATGATTTCAGCATTGTTCATATTTTGAAGTGCCTCTTTGGTGGCAGAGGCAAAATTATCAATATTTTGTGTCAGGAAAGAGAGTCAATAAAATGAAAAACGAACAGGAGATAATTATTAAGGTCAGCGATTTCGTAAAGGAGGCAATGCAACAGTATGACACTGGGCACGGATGGTCTCATATTGAAAGGGTTGTGCGACTGGCGCTGCATATTCACAACTGTGAAGGCAACGGCGACAGGTTTACCGTTGAGCTGGGTGCACTGATGCANNCGACATAGGCGACCATAAGTTTGCGGCTCATGACGGCCCCGCAGAGATACGCAGGCTGCTGAGCAGCCTCGGGGTTGACGCCTCAGTAACTGAGGAGGTTGTGAACATCAATGAGAATATCTCCTTCTCAAAGGGAAAGAACAGCATTGTTAAAAGCGATGAGCTGCAGATTGTGCAGGATGCCGACAGGCTGGATGCGATGGGGGCTATTGGCATTGCGAGAGCCTTCAACTACGGGGGCTTCAAAGGGCGCGAGATTTATGACCCCCGGGCTGGGTATAATGCCCCTCCGCTACTGGCCCAAACAAGTCGTAACTCAGCCTCTACGGTCCACCATTTCTATGACAAGCTGCTCATGCTAAGGGATCTGATGAATACGCCCACAGGCAGAAAACTTGCTGACGAGAGACACAACTTTATGGTCAGGTACCTCGACCAGTTCTTCAGGGAGTGGAATCCTTCAGAGTAATCCATAATAATTGTATTTTTGCATGTATAATTAAAAATCAAGAGAGATGTTCTACGTACTTCTGATTATTATTGCTGTCGTGGCCCTGCTGGCGGTGAGCCTGTACAACAGACTTGTGAAACTGAGGAATAACCGCGAGAATGCGTTTGCTGACATTGACGTACAGCTGAAGCAGAGGCTTGACCTGGTACCTCAGCTGGTGGAGGCTGTCAAGGCCTACATGAAGCATGAAAGCACTGTTCTTACAGAGATCACCAAGGCTCGCGCCAGCTCCATCGAGGCCAAAGGCATTGATGAGAAGATTGCTGCTGACGGAAGGCTTTCGTCAGCCCTGCAGGGACTGCGCGTTGCTGTCGAGGCATATCCTGACCTCAAGGCCAGTACCAATTTCCTGCAGCTCCAGGAAGAGATATCAGACATCGAGAACAAGCTGGCTGCTGCCCGCAGGTTCTTCAACTCGGCTACCAGAGAGCTGAACAACGCTGTTGAGACCTTCCCGTCAAATCTCCTTGCAGGCATGTTCGGATTCAAACGTGAAACGATGTATGATCTGGCAGAGGCCAGGGCTCAGGCTGAGGAGACGCCTAAACTGAACTTCTAAGGCAATATGAAATATGCCGGGCTCAACACACAGATCTGGAACAACAACCTGAAATCTGTTGTCCTGCTTATTTTGTTTCCTGTTGTGATTCTTGGACTGGTATGGCTCTTCGTCTTTTTGGTCCAGTCCACCCCGGAGAACAGGATTGCAGGCGCGAACAGCATGTTCATAAGAAGTGTACCATGGGTTGCCATCGGGGTTCTAGCGTGGTTTACAATTGCCTGGTTCTCACATACCACCATGATAGCCAGGGCGACAGGCTCCGCTCCTCTCAGCAGGAAAGAGAACAAGAGGATTTATAATCTGGTTGAGAACCTCTGTATCGGCAGCGGTATGCCGATGCCCAAGGTAAACATTATCGAAGACAGTTCCCTTAACGCATTTGCCAGCGGTATCAATGCATCAAATTTCACCATCTCCCTTTCCAGGGGGATAATTGACAAGCTGGAGGATGACGAGCTGGAGGCTGTCATAGCTCACGAACTTACGCACATACGGAACCGGGATGTGAGGCTCCTGATTATTTCCATCATTTTCGTGGGGATCTTTGCATTCATTACCGAGGCGCTGGTTCGCTCAGTCAGATTCAGCGGAGGAGGGCGCGGCAAGAAAGACGGCAGGGTGGTATTGATAGCCCTGCTCCTTGCCGCAGTCGGATATTTCCTTTCACTGATCTTCAGGTTCGCCATATCACGGCAGCGCGAGTATATGGCTGACGCCGGCTCGGCATCAATGACAAGGAACCCGCTGGCGCTGGCCTCAGCGCTGGAGAAGATATCGGCAGATCCGCTGATTGAGGCTGTGAAGCGCAATGATGTGGCACAAATGTTCATTGATAATCCTCAGCCCAGGGTGGAGAGACCGGTGTCGTTCTCCATCAGCTCCATCTTCAAGACACATCCCCCTATTGAAAAGCGGATAGCCATCCTGAGGCAGTTCTGACCTGCCCTAAAAGGCGTACCGTAAAGTCTTGGTATAAAAGGGATTGCCTTGCCTGCGGCTCGGCTTTCCCTGGCGGGGGCGCTGTCAAACAAAAAGGGCCACTGGCGTGGCCTCCTTTTGTTATTTATCCTTTCCTCCCTCTGATAAAATCAGGGTCGGAAAGTCCAAATAACAAAAGGGCTGCTTTCGCAACCCTTTTTGTTTGAGCGGGAAAAGGGNNCTGAGCTACTCCCGCTTATTTAATTTCTATCCTGTCCCTCAGCCTGGGATCCCGACACCTGTGTCGGGACTACCCCTGAGCTACTCCCGCTTATATTCAGTCTTCAGTCCACAGTCTTCAGTCGGTAACTTATCGATTGACTGTCAGACTGTTTACTGCCTATTGCCTACTGCCTAC
>DCSU01000009.1:0-3120 GCA_002325785.1 Bacteroidales bacterium UBA1458
GGTATGATGTGCGCCGCCAGCATAAATCCAGGCGGTTGCTGCGGTTTTGAGATCCGGGTCGGGCTTCCACAGGACGCTTGCTACCGGCAGTTTGGGCATCGGAGGACACTCAACCACCTTCATAGTATTAACTATGAGCCTGAAGCGGTCACCCATCTCAACCATGGAAGCGACTATAGCCCTTCCCAGGCTGGCCCTGAAGACCAGACGTGCCGGGTCTGCCTTCCCCCCTATCCCGAGAGGATGGACCTCCAGGGCGGGTTTGCCTGCTGCAATGGATGGACACACTTCCAGCATGTGGGCGCCAAGGATGGCCATATTCTTCGGATCAAGATGGTAGGTGTAGTCCTCCATGAATGAGGTACCCCCCTTCAGGCCCTGAGCCATAACCTTCATCGAGCGCACCAGCGCCGCCGTCTTCCAGTCGCCCTCGGCACCAAAGCCGTAACCGTCAGCCATCAGTCTCTGTACTGCCAGGCCCGGGAGCTGAATAAGGCCGTGAAGATCTTCAAAGTTAGTGGTGAATGCTTTAAACCCTCCCTTCTCAAGGAATGCGCGCATACCGGCCTCTATGCGGGCTGCCTCCTTTATGGCAGGTGCTGAGAGCACCTTGGCCGGAGCCTTGTATTCATCACCGTACTGTTTAACCAGTGCGCTAATCTGATTATCGGATACCTTGTTGACTGCATCAACCAGGTCGCCCACACCGTAACCGTGAACCTGATAATCGAGGCTGAGCTGTGCGGAGACCTTATTGCCCTCGGTCACCGCTACGTCACGCATGTTGTCCCCGAAGCGGGCAACCTTCAGTGAGCGGGCATCCAGAGCAGCCAGGGCAGCACGTGACCATGCGCCTATGGCACTTAGTACCTCCTTGTCCTGCCAGTGGCCTACCACTACCTTACGTTCAATCCTGAGCCTCGAGCAGATGTATCCGAACTCGCGGTCGCCATGTGCCGACTGGTTCAGGTTCATGAAATCCATATCAATTTCTGACCAGGGTATGTCACGGTTATACTGAGTGTGGAAGTGGAGCATCGGCTTGTTGAGGCGCTTCAGGCCTGATATCCACATCTTGGCAGGTGAAAACGTATGCATCCAGGCAATGAGTCCGGCACAGTCCGGTGCATTGTTCGCCTCAAGGCAAACAGATGTTATGGCATCAGCCGATATAAGAACCGGTTTGAAAACCACCCTTACGGGGTTATCCGGAGACCTGTCAAGAGCAGCGGCAATAGCCTTTGAATCAGCATTTACCTGCTTGAGTGTCTCCTCGCCGTAAAGATGCTGGCTGCCTGTGATGAACCATAATTCAACTTTCCCCTTTTTCATATCTTATAATGCGTTATGAATTAAGTGTCTCGCTAGTTCCAGAAATAGGCATAGAAGATTATTATTACTGTAATTATGATTCCTGAGGAGATCACATCCCACTTATTCCAGCTTGCGCGGGTAATCGCCTTCTGCTCGGCAGTGGCAGACCCGATATAGAGCCCGGTGATTTTACTCTCGGCAATCCTTGGAGTGAAGTAGCTCACGATAATCATTACTACAATGACAATGGCAAAATTGATGATCTCATAATGCAGCCAGTTTGTCTCTACAAATACATGGTATATCGAACCATCAGGATTGAGAAAACCCTTGAAGACGGTGAACACAAGGCGGAACATACCTATTGTAAATCCAGTCAGGAGACCAGTTAGGCCTGCTGCAGGTGTAACTTTCTTTGAAAGGATTCCAAGAAGGAACGCAGCGGCGATACCCGGAGCCAGGATCGACTGCACATCCTGAAGGTAGGCGTAAAGAACCTTGCCGATGCCTCTCATCACCGGGATCCAGAGGATGCCAAGGATAACAACAACAACGGTTGCGATCCGGCCTACCCTGACAAGTTCAGCTTCGGGAGCCTTGGGCTTGTATTTCTGATAGAAGTCAATTGTAAAGAGTGTTGCTGATGAATTGAACAGCGATGCCAGTGAACTCATCAGTGCGGCGAGAATGCCCCCGACCACCAGTCCTTTAAACCCCATGGGCAGAAGTTCCTTGACGAGTGTGGAGAATGCGGAGTCTGAACTGGTAAGGTTGATGACTCCCTGCTGGTCAAGCGCATAGGCAATCATACCGGGAATCAGGAAAATAAATACGGGGGTCAGCTTCAGGAAGCCTCCGAAGATGGCTCCGCGGCGGGCCTGCGTCTGGTCGCGCCCTGAAAGCACACGCTGTACAATGTACTGGTCGGTACACCAGTACCAGAATCCTATTATTGCTGAGCCCAGTAACACTCCAGTCCAGGGAAAGACCTCATCCTTGGGCGACCTTATGAGCTGGGTCATTGTATCACCAAACTCATTGACAGGCACGGCACGGCAGATATGCATCAGCTCATCCCATCCGCCAACTTTTATTAACCCGGCTACAAGAACCGAGATAGAACCTGCGAGCAGAATCGGAGTCTGCAACACCGAGGTCCAAAGCACTGCCTTCATGCCTCCGATGGCTGTATAAATTCCTGTGACCACAACTAGACCGATGGCGCTTATCCAGAAGAAATCGATACCCCAGACTGATTCAATGCCAAATACATCCTTGAATACAACACCGCCTGCATAAACCGTGACGGCAACCTTGGTGAGAACATAACTTACCAGAGAAATAATGGAAAGTACGGAGCGCGAGGCTTTGTTGTATCTCCTCTCGAGAAACTCGGGCATGGTGAACACACCGCTGCGGGCATAGAACGGCACAAACAGCCAGCCGAGTAGCAGTATGAGCCATCCGTGCATCTCCCAGTGGGCCATGGCCATACCTGATGAGGCACCGGCACCTGCAAGGCCTACAAGGTGTTCAGAGCCGATGTTCGAGGCGAAGATGGAGGCACCTATGGCGATCCAGGTGGCGTCACGGCCTGCGAGAAAGTAGTCTGTGGATGTTTTGCTCTTTGAACGTATTGAAATAATAACAAAAACAACCAACGCCAGGACAAATGCCCCGAGTACGATCCAGTCTAATAGTAACATGATTCTTCCGTTGTTAGGTTAAATATTGAAAGTTAATTACCTGTCTGTAATACTTCATGGCCTACGGCAAACCCCACTACTGCCTAACCCCTACTGCCTA
>DCSU01000009.1:3153-3277 GCA_002325785.1 Bacteroidales bacterium UBA1458
CTTTCATCTTTTCTTCATCTTCGATTGAATATTTTTGCTGAGTATCAGTTCAATAATAGGATAACCGAATGACCTGAAAAATATTTAAAGGGACTTCGGACAGATTAAACCAAAGGAATTATGA
>DCSU01000118.1 GCA_002325785.1 Bacteroidales bacterium UBA1458
TCTCCGGCGAAATTAATTCCCGAGACATTAGTAGCGCTGTCAATGGTCAGTATCCGTATGCTTTTTATGCGGGTCACCAGGTTGCGGAAATCCTCATCTTCACTGTCTATCCTTGCAAGCAGGCTGAACATCTTTGACGAGATAAAGACTGAGGTGAACCCATCTTTGCCGTTGTACCTGTCGAACAACTCGTCAACTGCGCTCTTCTGACAGAATGCCTGGAGTGAGAATGCCGCGAGAGACAGTATAAGTACCACTCTTTTCATCGTATATTTTTTAATTGTTTTCCTTATTCTGTTGTGAGCCGGTGACACGATCAAGGTATCTAAGCCTTGACAGACTCTCACCCACCACATTGTTGATCTTTCCCAATTCGTCAAGCGTTCCGGGGGCAATATTCATGGAATTGATTGACCCCAGGGGTTCGGTTCCCGTCGTCATCTTCTCCGAGACAGTCATCAGTATGCTCCTGACTTCAGCCATGGCTATCTCAGGGTCGTTGTAGGTATCCTGCATCGCCATCCTGCCCATGTAGTTAAAGAGCATCCAGGCCCCTGTCAATATTGCTGCCGCAGCGGCGATGCCCATGGCGTATCTCAGAATACTGCGGCGGGGTGACATGCGGATCCGAACGGAATCTCCGCGAAGGGGTGTAATGAGGGTCTGTGGCTCTTCTCCGGGAATGGGCGCCATCCCAGTTGTGGTTTCTGCATCGCCGCGGGTCACCATCTCAGCATCGCGTCGGGTTACCGCATCGAGCCTTGCATAGAAACCCTCTGACGGCTCCGGGACCTCCGGGCTCATCTCTGCCAGGTAGCCGTATTCCTTTATGAGTGAGGAAGCAATGGCGGGCTCAGCAAGAAGTGACTTCAACTGAGCCTCCTCCTCCGCGGAGGTGTTACCCTGGTAAAATTTATCGAGCAGTTCTCTTATCTTCTCCTGTTCCATAGCTGTATATCCTTTCCATCTCTTCCCTTATGCTTTTTCTGGCTCGTGAGAGCACAGTCCGCAGGGCATTAATATTGGTCTGCATTACCTCTGCCGTCTCCTCGTACGAGTATCCCTCCATATCGCGTAGTATGACTGCGCTTCTGTAGGGTTCCTTCATGCGGCTTACAATAATCTCTATCAACCGCACCGCCTCGCGGTTGTCAGTTCCATTTATAATGCCGGCGCTGGTTTCAGGCATTATTGCCTCATCACTCAGGTCTTCGAGGCGGATCATCCTTTTCTTTCTGAGCAGATCGATGCAGGCGTTTCGTGTCATCGTCGTACACCAGGCGGCGGGACTGGCGAAAGTCAGAGCCCGGTTTCTTCCTGCCCACAGCTTCATCATCACCTCCTGCACCATATCTTCAGCTTCCTCCCTGTTGTTCAGGTACCGGAAGGCGAGGGCATAAAGCCTTCGTCCTTCCGGCAGGATAATCTTCCTGAATTCTTCGGGGGTCATGCGTCTCTGTTCTCTTCCCCAAAGTTATCATTTCCCTGAAGTCTCCAAAAGCTCCAGGCGGGCAAGTCCCTCTGCATGATTTTCAGAGAGGCGGTCAACATCCTCGCGCGTGAGGAGGCCGCTGATCTGGATCACGGCCTCATTCTCGCCGGATGCAACCACCAGTATCTCCCTGATGGCATCGCCTGAACTCTTCACCATGATCCTCAGGTCAGTGTCCGGATCCTTCACTGTTACCAGCTCCTCATACCGCCCACGCCTGATCACTCCCCTGATCTCTGACAGGAAACCCTCTCCGGAAAAACCGTTATCCTTCTCCCTGCTCACGATCCGGATTGATGTGATTTTTCTGTCCAGTCCCTCAAGATCGGGGTCGTCGTCAAAATTCCTGAGCAGACTAAAGAGGTTACCGTCAATGGTAACAGAGGAGTAACCATCCCTTCCGGAATAATTGTCGAAAAAATCATCAAGTAAATTCCTCTGGCTGAAAAGCGAAACCGCAAATGCGGCAATCAAAACCGTTAAAACCATTCTTTTCATGACTGTCCGTTTTTAAAGATTATTGAATAGTTATTTATCCTATGACGAACAGGCAGCAAAAACATTACAGAATTGGTGCGTTTTCCAGCAAAAAAAAACCCGGAGTCTCTCTCTCCGGGAATTTGTACTATGCCAAAATTATCTGGTCAGTTCCTGAAATCGGCTATCTGATCCGGATAAGCGTTGGTCTCAAGCTTCTTCTTGACCTCCTTGAAACACTTGATAGTGTAGTTGACATCTTCCATGGTATGTGCTGCTGTGGGGATAATACGAAGCATTATTACGCCCTTGGGCACTACGGGGTAGATCACCGCCGAGCAGAAGATACCGTAGTTATGCCTGAGGTCCTTAATGATATGCGTCACCTGCGAAAGGCCACCTTTAAGGAACACAGGGGTGACGGGCGACTGTGTCCGACCGAGATCGAAGCCTGCCTCGCGGAAGCCTTTCTGAAGGGCATGGGCGATTTCCCACAAGTGTTCGCGTAATTCAGGATGTTCCTTCATCATCTCGAGACGCTTAATAGCACCTACGGTCATTGCCATTGGCAGCGACTTGGCATAAATCTGAGAACGGAGGTTAAACCTGAGATAGCTGATAACATCTTTGTCACCGGCAACGAAGCCGCCAATGCCTGCAAAGCTCTTGGCAAATGTTCCGAAATAGACGTCTATCTGATCCTGAACTCCGAAATGTTCACCGGTGCCAGCGCCGGTTTTACCCATTGTTCCGATGCCGTGTGCATCATCCACCAGCAGGCGGAAGTTATATTTTTTCTTGAAAGCGACGATCTTGTCCAGTGCGCCCAGATCGCCGGCCATTCCAAAGACACCTTCGGTTATAACAAGGATACCTCCTCCGGTGCCGGCAACCACTTTCTGTGCGTGCTCAAGCTGTTTCTCAAATCCTTCCATGTCGTTATGGGGGAAGACAAACCTCTTGGAGAGAACCATCCTGAGTCCGTCCATGATACAAGCATGTGATTCTGAATCATATACAATTACGTCATGCCTTCCGGCCAGGCAGTCGATGATAGAGACCATTCCCTGGTAGCCAAAGTTAAGGAGGTATGCTGATTCTTTCCCGACAAACTCAGCAGCCATCTTTTCAAATTTCTCGTGCATGGTTGTCTGCCCTGACATCATCCTGGCTCCCATCGGCGATGCAAGTCCGTACTCTGCGGCCGCCTCTGCATCAACCTTGCGTATCTCAGGATGGTTGGCGAGTCCGAGGTAGTTGTTGAGGCTCCAGTTCAGCACCTCTTTGCCCATGAATTTCATCCTGGGACCAATCTCACCCTCAAGTTTCGGAAACATGAAGTATCCGTCCGCCATTTCCTGGTACTGCCCTAACGCACCACGGTTCTTTCTGAATTTGTCGAAAATATCCACGTCTGTCTAAGTTTTGATTAACGCCCGCAAATTTATTAAAAACATATCTGTGCGAAAGTACCTATTTATACCTATTTGTTTCCATAAATTAACACTCCTTTAACTACGTTGAAGACCAAAAGAGAACACTTTTGCATCTGATTGAACCAATGAATCAAAAAAAGTACTAATTTTGCGCAACATTTCCGGGTATGAGAATCAGGCCGATAACATTCATTCTTCTTGCACTTGCCGTTACATCATGCGGTGAGTATGAAAAGCTTCTTAAGAGCAGCGATTATGAGCTTAAGAAGCAAAAGGTCTTTGACTATTACGATGACGGCAAGTATATGAAATCCATCGAACTGCTCTCACAGATCCTTCCCAGGTACAGGGCCACGGATGAAGCTGAGCAGCTGAACTGGATCAATGCACAGGCTCACTACAAGATACGTGACTATATGATGGCCGGCACCTATTATCAGACCTTTGCCGACACCTACCCCGGGAGCAACAATGCTGAGGAGGCTTCATATCTGTCGGCACTGTGCGACTATAATCTCAGTCCCAGGGCGGAACTTGACCAGGCTAATACCAGGAAGGCAATAGAGAGCTTCACCATTTTCATGCAGAGGTATCCCACAAGCACCAGGCTTGACGACTGCAAGGCCAGGGTGCTTGAGCTCGAGGAGAAGCTGGTGGAGAAGTCCTATCTCAGTGCAAGGCTTTACTATGACCTCAAACAGTACCGCGCGGCAACCGTATCGCTGGCCAACAGCCTGAAAGAGTATCCCGATACAAAATACCGCGAGGAGCTTATGTTCCTTAAGCTCGATGCCCTGTTCCTGTACGCCGAGTTGAGCGTCCCGGCGAGACGGGTGGAACGCTTTCAGACAACATTGGACGAATATTATTCGTTTATAGAGGAATTCCCCCAGAGTAAGTATTCAAGGGATGTAAAAAGGATTTTCGAGACCACGGCGAAGTTTCTGAAGGTGGACTCAACTGTTCAACAGCCAGTAAATAACTGAATTATAAGCAAAAACATGGATTATAAAAAGACATCAGCATCTTACACAACTATTACCAGGGACCTGGATAAGTATGACATCGAAACGGGTAACATCTACGAAAGCGTCCTCATCTGCACCAGAAGGGCAAACCAGATCAGTGTGGAGATGAAACAGGAGCTTAACTCCAAGCTTGAGGAGTTTGCCTCTTTCAATGACAATCTCGAGGAGGTTTTTGAGAACAGGGAGCAGATAGAGATTTCGAAGTTTTATGAGAGGCTTCCGAAGCCGACACTCATTGCCCTCGCTGAATTCGAGGAAGACAAGATCTATTTCCGCAATCCCGAGAAGGAGCAGAAGCAGAAGAAATAAATTCATAATATGCTTAAAGGCAGGAAAATACTGCTTGGAGTTACCGGGGGTATTGCAGCTTACAAGGCTGCAACTATCATCCGGTTGCTTGTTAAGGAGGGGGCCGAAGTTAAGGTGGTCATGACGCACCTGGCAAAAGAGTTCATCACCCCGCTTACCATGGCCACTCTCTCCAAAAACCCTGTATTGGTTGAGTTTTTTGATCCGGAAGACGGCAGATGGAACAGCCACATTGATCTCGGCATGTGGGCTGATATCCTTTTAATAGCACCTGCCACGGCTAACACCATGGGCAAGATGGCTGCGGGCATCGCTGACAACCTTCTGCTTACTACATATCTCTCAGCGCGATGCCCGGTATTTCTGGCCCCTGCCATGGATCTTGACATGCTTGCCCACCCTGCCACGGTCCGGAATATTGAGACACTGAAATCATTTGGCAATCATATTATCGACCCTGACACCGGGGAACTTGCCAGCGGCCTGGAAGGAAAGGGGCGGATGGCAGAACCCGAAGCAATCGTTGCGGAGCTGAAGCAGTTCCTCTCAAAAAAAAAAATAGCTGAACTGCCCCTCCAGGGCAGGCGGATCTTTATCAATGCCGGCCCCACCGTTGAACCTATCGATCCTGTCCGTTTTATCAGCAACCACTCATCTGGCCGCATGGGTATAGCCCTTGCCGATGAGGCTGCCAGGCTCGGTGCTGCCGTAACACTGGTTCTTGGTCCCGTGGCAATCAGGCCGGCAGAAAATGATATTACCATTGTGGCCGTAAAAACTGCCGCGGAGATGAAGGAGGCTTCCGTAAAGGCTTTTCAGGAGTGCGATATCGGGATTCTTGCTGCGGCCGTTGCGGACTTCACTCCCGAAACAACCTCAGAGACGAAGATAAAAAGGGGGAAAGGGAATAAGGTAATTAAACTCAGGCCTACTGAAGACATAGCTGCTTACCTCGGGTCAGTCAAGAAGAAGGGTCAGCTGCTTGCAGGGTTTGCCCTCGAAACGGATAATGAAATTTCAAACGCCCGCGGCAAGCTTCAGAAGAAGAACCTCGACCTGATCATACTCAATTCCCTCAGGGATGAAGGCGCCGGTTTCGGCCATGAAACCAACAGGATTACGATCATTGACTGTAACAATAATATTGATACATTTGAGTTGAAATCTAAAGGCGAGGTCGCCTCAGATATATTGAAGAAGATCATCTCACTTACACGCTGACCCTGCATGAGTCAATCAATTAAAAGCAGACTGATTCTTACGGCCGCACTGCTGCTCTTCAGCTCAGCCGTGGCCATGACGCAGGAACTGTACTGCAACGTGCAGGTCTCGGCACAGAAGATCCAGGGATCGAACCGTGAGGTCTTTCAGAACATGCAACGCGATATCTATGAGTTCATGAACAGCATGGTCTGGACTGACAACCTCCTGAGCTTTCAGGAGAGGATTGAGTGCAACCTGCTGATCAACCTTGATGAACAGCTCTCGGCTGATGAGTTTCGCGGTACCATACAGGCCCAACTCAGCAGGCCGGTTTATAACACCACCTACGAATCAACTGTTCTGAACTTTGTTGACAATAACTTCCAGTTCCGGTATGTTGAATTTCAGCCTCTTGAGTTCAATCCTAACAGCCATACCAGCAACCTTGTTTCGGTGCTGGCTTATTACGCATACCTCTTTATAGGGATTGATTTCGATACCTATTCACAGGGTGGAGGCACACCCTACTTCCAGATAGCCGAAAAGATTGTAACCAACGCCCAGAATGCACCTGAGTCCGGATGGAAGCCCTATGACGGATCAAGGAACAGAAACCGTTACTGGCTCGTCAAGAATATCCTTGACAATGAATATTCAGGCGTCAGACAGTTTATCTACCTTTATCATCTTAAGGGGCTTGACCGGATGGAGTCAGACATGACCCAGGCAAGAACAGAGATCTATGAGAGCCTGCGCAGGCTGCAGGAGGTCTACCGCCGCCGTCCTGACCCGTTCATGTATTTTATGACGGTCATCATTGATGCGAAGGCTGATGAGATGGTCAATATCTTTTCACAGGGATTCCCCGAGGNNAAAGAACAGAGTGGTGCAGATTCTCACAGAGATTGACCCTGCCAACGAAACAAAGTACCAGAAGATTCTTACTCCTTCCGGATAATATACTTCCATGTTACGCAGACTGACAGTTAAGAACTATGCCATCATCAAAGAGCTTGACATGGGCTTCAGTGAGGGTTTTACCATTATCACGGGGGAAACCGGCGCCGGCAAGTCTATCCTGCTCGGTGCCCTCGGGCTGGTACTTGGAGAAAGGGCAGATACTGCGGTTCTCCTCAGCGATAAGGAGAAATGCATTGTTGAAGCTGACTTCAGCATAAAGGGATATGATTTAGGGGAGTTATTCGAAGCCAGTGGTGTCGATTATGATGACGAAGCGATACTTCGCAGGGAGATTACACCTGCAGGCAAGTCGAGGGCTTTCATCAATGACACACCTGTCACCCTCAGTGTGATGAAAGAGCTGGGCGACAGGCTTATAGACGTCCATTCACAACACCAGACCCTGCTCCTGGGGAACAATATGTTCCAGATGCGGGTGATTGACTCCTACTCGGGCAGTACGGTTCTTTTCAGGGAATATGTATCTGCTTATTCACAGTATCTTACAGCCAGGCGCGAGTATGAAGCAGCGGCTATGGTTATGGAAAAGGGGCGGGCAGACCATGAGTACTATTCGCATCAGCTCGATGAATTCAATGCAGTCAAACTTGTTCCGGGCGAGCAGGAGGCACTGGAGACTGAGCAGGAGATGCTCACCAATGCGGCGGAGATAAAGGAGGCTCTGACCACAGCTACCTCAGCCCTGTCAGCCGATGATGTCTCAGCCCTCGCGTTACTCCGTCTTGCCCGTACCGGCCTGTCGAAGATTTCAGCATGGCTTCCCGGCGCCGGTGAGCTGGAGAAGCGAATCGAAGCGCAGCTGATTGAACTGAATGACATATCATACGAAGCGGATAAACTTAATGACCGGGCTGTCGCTGACCCTGGAAGGCTTGAATATGTGACCCAACGGATCGACACTATTTACTCGCTGATGCAGAAGCACCGTTGCCGTGACCTGGGAGGGCTGCTTGAACGTCAGAAACAGCTGGAGGATGCGGTGACTGCCACAGCCGGCATTGATGAGAAGACAGGTGAGCTTAAGAAGAAGGCTGATGAGTCGTATAACGAAACATTTAAGCTTGCGGTCCGGCTCTCTGAAGCCAGGCGCCTTTCGGCAGTCCCCCTGGCAAAAGAGATCACTGCTATGTTGCAGAAGCTGGGGATACCGCACGCCAGGTTCGGGGCACGCCTCCTCACCCTTGATGTCCCTGGCCCGGGAGGACTCGACAAGGTTGAATTTCTCTTCACCGCCAACAAGCAGGTTGAGCCTGAAGAGCTTTCGCGCTGCGCCTCCGGAGGAGAACTCTCACGGGTGATGCTCTGCCTGAAGTCGGTGCTGGCAACCAGTTCAGGACTGCCAGCCATTATCTTTGACGAGATAGACTCGGGAGTATCAGGTGAGGTGGCCTCGATGGTAGGCAGTATACTGGCTGAGATGGGCAGGACCATGCAGGTCATCAACATCACTCACCTTCCACAGGTGGCTTCAATGGGCAACCTCCACTACCATGTGTATAAGGAAGAGAGCGATCACTCAACAATTACCCGCATCAGGTTGTTAAAAGGCGACGAAAGGGTTACTGAGGTGGCCAGACTGCTAAGCGGGAGCACCATAACCGAGGCTGCCATGCGCAATGCCCGTGAGCTGCTCGGCGAGAGGTGACATTGAACTGAATTAAACAGAAAAACAGATACTATGATCAACAACCTCCTGGAGGGCAAGAAAGGTATAATCTTCGGTGCCCTTAACGACAAGTCCATTGCCTGGCATGTAGCCGAAAAGGCTCATGCTCAGGGAGCCCGTCTGATCCTGACCAATGCCCCTGTGGCGATACGGATGGGCACCATCGGCGAACTGGCAGAGAAGACCGGTAGCGAAGTAATTTCGGCTGACGCAACAAGTATGAAGGACCTTGAAGAGCTCTTCAGGAAATCAGTTGAGCACTTTGACGGGAAGATCGACTTTGTGCTGCACTCAATTGGCATGTCGCCCAACGTACGCAAGGGCATTCCTTATCCTGAGATCAGTTATGAAAATATGCTCAAGACACTTGACATCTCAGCCCTGAGTTTTCACCGGATACTGCAGACAGCCTATAAAATTGATGCAATAAAAGAGTGGGGTTCAGTGGTGGCACTTACCTACGTGGCTGCCCAGCGTACGCTTGCAGGCTATAATGACATGGGCGATGCCAAGGCCCTGCTTGAGTCGATAGCAAGAAGCTTCGGATATATCTATGGCAAAGAAAGACATGTAAGGGTGAACACTGTCTCACAGTCGCCCACAGCCACAACAGCCGGAGCGGGTATATCGGGCTTCGACTCCTTGGTCGATTTCTCCGACCGGATGTCGCCCCTTGGCAATGCTGACGCGGCCGACTGTGCAGATGTGTGCATCACCCTATTCTCGGACCTGACAAAGAAAATCACCATGCAGAACATCTTCAATGACGGGGGCTTCTCAAGCATGGGGATGAGCCAGAGGGCAATAGAGCAGTACCGGAAGAGTTTTGATGAGTGTCCAGATAAGTAATTATACTTACGGGGATCAGTATTAATACCTCTTTTACAGGCACTCTGTCATTCGTGCAGGGTGCTTTGTTTATTTTAGGTGCACCAAAACCTGACCGCCATGTTGAATCTGATCATTCTGGTACTGTTTTATATCACCTTTCCTGTCATTCTGATCTGGCTAACCATGAAGTATCCCCTGGTCAAGAAGATCGGCGCGATTGTTCTCGCATATGCTGCGGGCATTATTATTGCAAACGTCGGTATCCTCCCAAAGGGCAGCGATGCCTATCGTGATGCCACTATCGGGCAGAACAGGTCTTACATACCAAAGTCGGAGGCTGTAGAGATGGTTGCGGCAGGCACCCTGTCTGAACGTGATCTGAGGGTCAACAGTGTGGCTGCCGTACAGGATGGCGCTCAGACAGCACTGGTGCCGCTGGCAATACCACTGATTCTTTTCTCGCTTAATGTGCGCCGGTGGCTTAGATTCTCAGGCAAAGGTTTTCTTTCCATGTTGCTGGCTCTCATCTCAGTCATGGTCATTGTAGCTACGGGTTACCTGATCTTCAGGGACAGGGTAGAGGGTGCAGACAAGATAGGAGGGATGCTGATCGGCCTGTATACGGGAGGATCGGTCAACCTGGCTTCCATTGCCCTTGCGCTCGATGTCGAACCCAATGCCTTTATCATGACTAATACCTATGACATGATTGTCGGGGCTATTGTAATCCTCTTCTTTATCTCCGCAGGGCCGGCCTTTTTCAGGCTATTTTTGCCTCCCTTCAAAAGACCTGCTGACAGTAAAGGCGAAGAACTTGATTTCAAGGAAATGAATGACCAGATGGCCGCGGATTTTGATGATTATTCGGGTTTTTTCAGGAAGTCAACGGTTCTGCCTCTACTGAGTGCCCTGGGACTTTCCATTGTTATTCTGGTGCTGGGTCTAGGTGTCAGTATGCTCCTGCCCAAAGTACCCATGACGATCTCGGTGATTCTGGCTATAACCACCCTTGGGGTGGCTGCCTCGTTTATCCCCATGGTGAGAAATATCAAAAAGACCTTTCAGTTGGGGATGTACTTCATCATTG
>DCSU01000085.1:0-40021 GCA_002325785.1 Bacteroidales bacterium UBA1458
AACGTAGTACGCTACCAACTGCGCTACACCCCGATTAGGCCTGCAAACCCTGCCGACAGGCGGGAGAGGGAGGCTGATTCCTGAATGAATTCAGGTTCGCAAAAGTAATAAATTTTTATTCCTGACAGAACTTTTTTGCTCTTTAAAGCGTCAGCTCCAAAATCTTGCGGTGCAGGTCGTTGCTGCTCACCGGCTTGGGCAGATAATCAGTACAGCCCGAATCGAGCGCCCTCTTCTTGTCGTCAGGGAATGCATAGGCCGTCACAGCGACAATAGGCAGCTTCTCAAAGGCCGCCTCTGTCCGCAACCGACGGGTGAGCGAGAGACCGTCCTCATCTCCCTTAAGAGAAATATCCATCAATACCAGGTCAAATACCCTGCCGTGCAGCAGATCCCATGCCTCCCGGGCCGATGATGCCACGGCAGTGTCATACAGGCCCGACAACAGCTTGGTGAAATAAAGCTGGCTGTGCGGATCATCTTCCACTATCAGTATGGCCATTCGTTTCGACGGTGATGGTTCTTTCATATCTTTATAAGTTTGTACGATAAAGATCCCGCTGATATTTTCTCAGCATGAACAAGAGCAGTATTCCAGTCAGTATTACCATGCGCCATCCGGAACTTGTCAACGCCACTGAAATCATTACCATTTTCCATATCCCGCAAATGCCATGCCGCAGGTGCAGCAACAACCATGTCGGCACATGCCTTGTCAAGCGCCACAGGGTCCCTGGAGGCGGCAATGCCTATGTCTCCCACCAGCGGAATGTCATTGTGCCCCCAGCAGTCACAGTCGGGGGAGATATCCATGACAAAGTTGACATGCAGACATGGCTTGCCCCTGACGACAGCCAGGGTATATTCAGCGATCTTCTTGCTCAGGGTATCTTCACCTGAGCCCCACACCACCCTGGCAGCGTCATACTGGCATACAGCCACGCACTGTCCGCAGTAGGTGCAGACGCTGTGGTCGAGGTTCATTTCGNNTTTGTCATTGTCAATGTGAGCCTTTCTGTCAGGGCCAAGGTGCACGGCATCATGCGCGCAGTTGATGACACACATATTGCACCCGGTACAGTTCTTCTCGTAGATTACGGGAGGATTACCGGAGTGAAGGAATAGTTTGCCTCCCACCGAGGCACATCCCATGCCGAGGTTCTTCAGGGCGCCGCCGAAACCCGTCTGCTCGTGTCCCTTGAAATGGTTCATCGATATGATGATGTCTGCNNTGTCTGCGTCAGCAATGGCAGTGCCAATCATAGCCTTCGCAGTGTACTCGAGATTGACCTCTATCTCACGGTAGTCAGTTCCCTTGATGCCGTCGCCGATGATCACATGGCATCCGGTGGCCAGGGGGTTATAACCGTTGACATATGCAGCTTCGATATGATCGGGCCCGTTAGCCCTCTCTCCATGATAGAGCGTGTTGCAGTCGGTGAGAAAGGGTTTGCCGCCTTTATCCCTCACCATCCGTGCTATTGTGGCCGCGAAATTAGGCCGCAGATAGGCTAGGTTACCCGGCTCGCCGAAATGGATTTTGATGGCAGTCATCTTACGGTCGAAGTCGATCTCATCAAACCCGGCCGCCCTTACAAGCCTCTCCAGCTTCTTCAGCAGGTTGAGCGAGGGAGTGGTGTGCAAATCGGTGAAGTATACCTCTGACGGTCCCATCAAGTAATAAGCGCTATTGGTCAGACATTTAGTATCTCAATAATATCAACCAGATGCTGGTTCAGTCCTTTGTGCTGCTTTATGGCTTTTCTGAAGGGAACGAGTGATATCTCGTCGTTCTGCAGGCCCACCATCACACTCTGTTGTCCGTCCAGCAGGGCCTCGACGGCGGCGTTGCCCAGCCTGCTGGCGTTAACGCGGTCGAGGGCTGAAGGTGACCCTCCGCGCTGCAGGTGTCCCAGGATGGCCACCCTGACCTCATAACCTGTCAGCTCGGGCTTGAGTCTCTCGGCAATGGCTATTGCACCACCCTCTTCGTCGCCTTCGGCCACAATGATAATATTGCTTGATTTTTTTCTCTTGTTTCCTGTCTCGATCATTTTGGTGATGTTGCGAGAATCGCCTTTTATCTCAGGCATGATGATGGCCTCGGCTCCGCTGGCAATGCCGCTGAAGAGGGCTATGTGACCTGCCTCGGCGCCCATCACCTCAACAAAGAACATACGGTTCATTGCACTGGCAGTATCACGTATCTTATCAACGGCCTCAACAACGGTGTTCAGCGCCGTGTCATAGCCGATTGTATAGTCAGTGCCGAAAATATCATTGTCTATGGTGCCGGGTACACCTACAAAGGGGATATTATACTCTTCATTGAAGACGCTGGCTCCCTTGAACGAACCGTCACCTCCAATAACCACCACTCCGTCTATGCCTGCCGCCCTCAGGTTCTCATAGGCCGTCTTGCGCCCCTCAGGTGTTCTGAAGGCTTCACAGCGTGCTGTTTTGAGAATGGTTCCACCGCGCTGGATGGTATCTGATACGCTATGGGCATACAGTGGCTTGAAGTTGGCATTTACCATACCCAAATAACCATGCCTTATCCCGATGACTTCAAGGCCGTTGTAAATTGCAGTACGGGTTACAGCCCGGATGGCTGCATTCATTCCCGGAGCGTCACCACCCGATGTGAGAACGCCAATCTTTTTGATTTTACCCATTTTAAATTATTTATGAACGGTGCGAAATTACTAATATTTTATCCATTGGCAATCGGAACAGCTAACAATATCATAACTGCGCGACTCTCTCGGCCACCTTCTGTATAAGCCATTTCGGGGTGGAGGTGGCGCCGCATATGCCTGCACTCCGGGCATCACTAAACCAGCCGCGATCAATCTCCTCCTGGGAGGATACGAAGTGTGTCCGGCGGTTCTCCTTCAGGCATACATCAAACAGCATACGGCCGTTTGAGCTTTTCTTACCGCTGACGAAGATGATGACATCATTCTTTCTGGCAAACTCCCTGAGCCGGGGTTCAC
Source organism: Bacteroidales bacterium UBA1458 (assembly GCA_002325785.1). GTDB lineage: Bacteria > Bacteroidota > Bacteroidia > Bacteroidales > VadinHA17 > SR-FBR-E99. The sequence goes on from DCSU01000085.1 coordinate 2,997, forward strand.
GTCCCGATACCTGGCTGCAGATTGTGTTGTGGACCTTCAGTTCATTACCCGGATGATCGGGGTGGGCTTTCTCAAGGTTAAGGCGGATGATCTCGGCAACCAGTTCATACTCAGCCTTGCTTCTCGTCGTCTGCGCGAAGAGCCATACAGGCCGGGTGAAATCGATCCTGCCGATATCCTGCTTTCCGGTGACCAGAATCCCCTTTTCTCCTGCCGCCCCCAGCAGTCCGATCACCTCGGCATGATCCTTTTTCCCGTAGATAACAATCTGTCCATTCTCCTCCAGGGAGAGATGCTGTACTCTCTTAATCTTCTCCTGCATTGAGTGAACGATAGGACAGGTGGCATCGATGATGGTGATGTTGTTCTGCCTGGCTTTTTCGTATGTCGATGGGGGTTCACCGTGCGCCCTGACGAGCACCTTGCGGTCATGCATCCGGGCAAACTCATCATAGGTGATTGTCACCAGCCCCAGTTCCTTTAGCCGGAGGACCTCGATGTCATTGTGCACTATCTCTCCGAGGCAGAAGACCTCTTCACCATTATGGAGCGCCTCCTCGGCTATCCTAACGGCGTTCTCAACACCGAAGCAAAATCCCGAGCCCGGTTCTATCTCAACCTTCATTGATCCTCCTTTTGTAAAGCTTCCTGAACCATCTCATCTGCTCCGCCGGAGTCATCTCGCTGTTATCGAGCACCACCGCGTCATCGGCCTGGCGCAGCGGACTGACATCCCTTGATGAATCGATCCGGTCACGGTCAGTGATATTTTTTATTACGGCGTCAAGGTCTGCGGGTAGTCCCTTGCTCACCAGTTCGAGGTAACGCCGTTGTGCCCGTACCTCAGGCGTGGCAGTCATGAATATCTTCAGTTCCGCTTCCGGGAAGACCACAGTGCCTATGTCGCGGCCGTCCATCACTATCCCACCGCCGGTGCCCATCTCACGCTGAAGCTCCACCAGCTTCGACCTCACTTCTGCGATGGTGCTGACTGCGCTAACATTGTCCGAGACAGCCCTGTCACGTATCTCCCGCTCAACCGACTCGCCGTTCAGGAGGGTCTCAGAATACCCTGTCTCACCGTCGGGCCTGAAGGTGATCTTTATCCCCGGGAGGGCACTGACTATGCGGTCTGCATCTGCGATGCCCCCGGCAACAAGTCCGATGCGCAGACAATAGAGGGTGACAGCCCTGTACATTGCCCCTGAGTCAATATATATGTAGCCCAGCTCCGAGGCAATGGCTTTGGCGAAGGTGCTCTTGCCGCATGATGAGAAGCCGTCAACGGTGATGATTATCTTTTTATTCATTCGCACTTCTAAGTTAAAACGAAACAGCTGTCATAAGGTTCAGCGGCCATTATTTTTTAAACATCAGTTCAGGACGGAGTGTCACAGTGAGATGATTGGATCCTCCTGCACGGTGAAATGCATCATGAGCATAAGAGAGTTCGAAGGCCCTGGTCCGTATACCAAATCCTGCCGAGAAGCCTGCCATCCCGGGCCGCTCCCGGATGCGCATCTCCGACCGGCGCTGGTAATTAAGTCCTGCACCTATCCAGAACACATCAGCCGGGAGTATCTCAACGCCGAAGACAACATGCTTGAGTACATTCTCACCGAAGCCTCCGGCCGGGATATCATCGTCGGGGTCATAGTCATAAGTGAGCTCTGGCTTCTCCAGGTGCCTGACAGTCAGAGTAAAGCTGAACGGAGCATGCGCAAGTCTTTTGGTAGCGCCTGCGATGATCTCAAAGGGAAGAGGCTCTCCTCTCTGCCCGGTATAACTCTTCAGCTGAAACCCCGCGTTCCGGATGACCAGTCCCGCATCAAACAGTAGTCGTTCATTATGGTATGATGCTCCCAGATCCGCACAGATACCGGCGGAGAGATAGCGTTCCAGGTGCGAAAGCACCGGTTTTATGTTTATTCCCGCCGTGAAAGATGAATCAATCTGCACTGACCACATGATGTTGAATGCATACTCGGCGGCGGTGAAGGTGCCTGTTATGTTACCTTCCTCGTCAGCCTCGGTAAAACTGCCGTAGCTGATGAAGCTCATCCCGGCGGCAAACGTACCCCGGGTCTCAGTATCAAGGGCATAGGCAGCGTAGCCGTAATTGATCCCTGCGAAGTAAGTAGAGAAGCTGAGTGAGATGTCATTGTTCATCGAAGGACTCAGAAGGGCAGGGTTAAAATAGGGGATGCTGAGGTCACTGCGGCCCTGCGAGACCGTTATCCCGCCCGTAGCTGAGGCAAAGGCTGAGTGGCTGAGGTTCAGGAATTCATAGGTGTTGTCGCCGCCGGTCTGTCCCCCGGCAGGCAGAAGAGTCATGAGAAGAAGGAATGCCAGAGCCTGATGCCTCATTTCATTGGAACTTGGAAACAAAGATAATACTATCGGCAAAACGGCAGGCGGTGCATGTCATTCAGGAAGTATCAGGCAGCAGGAGGGTCAGTCAGGAACATTCCGGCAGTTGATCATCCAGGCACCGTCAGGCTGTCCTTCCCGCAAAGTCGGTATCTACTATGGGAACCCTCTTCTTCCGCGCCTGTGAAAGGAAGAGCCCGGCAATGACCACCATCATCCCTATCGCATTGCGAAGGGTGATAATGTCGCCCACGATGAAGAAGGCGAAGAGGGCCGTGAAGACCGGGATGAGATTACTGAATATATTGGCCCGCGCTATCCCCAGATGCCTGACAGAATAGGCAAAGAGCACGAAAGCCCCGCACGACGCGAAGATTGCAAGAAGCACTATAGAGCCGAAACTCTCTGCCACAAATCCTGTAGAAACTAAGTCTTTAAGGTCGAATATCAGGAAGAGCGGCAGGAAGAGAATGGCACCGATGATGTTCTGGATGTTTACTATTGTAACCGGGTCATACTCAGTGGCAAGCCGGTGCAGAACCATGTTGTATCCCGTTGCTGACACCACCGCAAGGAACATCAGTGCCAGTCCCTTCGGATTGAGTGTGATGCTGCCCGTGCTGTTGGTAATGAATATCATTACGCCTGCAAACGAGACTATTACACCTATGTAATTGATCAGCTTCAACCGCTCGCGGTAGATGACGAATGCAAAGATGACTGCAAAGACCGGTATGGTCGATATTATCACCGAACCCACCGTGGAGGAGACATAGGTCAGCCCGAAACTCTCTCCGAGGAAATAGAGAAAAGGCTCAAACAGCGCCAGAAGAAGGAAGTACTTGCGATCAGCCTTTCTGACCCGCTTAAACCGTTTTGTTACCCAGAGGAAAGCCGAGAGGAAGATTATTGCCATGCAGAGCCTTATAAAAACAATAGCGATGGGATCATAACTCCGGTTTGCGATCTTGAACCAGACAAACGAGAATGACCAGAATATCATGGCCAGCACCAGGGCTGCATAGGGTTTACCTTTCATGGTAGAGTTAAAAAGAATGGCTGTTTGGCGGGCGAAGTTAATTTATTTTTTGTTACTCTGTCACAGGAAGACTCAAAGGAGTTTGTAAATTCGAACGGATTGGTTGAGCGTTCGGAAGTCCCATGGTATATATCAGATAAACAGTATTATATTGAGGTTGTAACTTTCGACCGGTTTCAACAGTTCTTTCGGGACAGGTTTGGAGGAATTGTTTTATTGTTATATTTGCCCCTTCAAAAGTGAGACAGAGATGAACGGACTCAAGATCGTTGTACTTGCCAAGCAGGTTCCTGACACGCGCAATGTGGGGCCTGATGCCATGAAGGCTGACGGCACGGTGAACAGGAGTGTACTCCCTGCGATATTCAACCCGGAGGACCTGAATGCCCTCGAGCAGGCGCTGCGCCTGAAAGAGATGTATCCGGGCACCACTGTGACGGTTCTTACCATGGGGCCCGGCAGGGCAGCAGAGATAATCCGCGAGGGCCTGTACCGCGGCGCCGATGACGGGGTGCTGCTGACAGACAGGGCTTTTGCCGGATCGGATACCCTTGCAACATCATATGCTCTTGCCCTCGCAGTGCGAAAGCTGGCGCCGGATCTGGTAATAGGCGGCCGTCAGGCCATCGACGGAGACACGGCCCAGGTGGGCCCGCAGGTAGCAGAGAAACTTGGATGGCCCCAGGTGACCTATGCAGAAGAGATGCACTTTGAAAAAGAAAAACTAATTATTCGCCGCAGACTGGAACGGGGAGTGGAGACAGTCTCTTCCCCTCTGCCTCTTGTGGTAACCGTCAACGGCACTGCCCCGGCATGCCGTTACCGTCACGCCCGACTGGTGATGAGGTACAAGTATGCACGCACTGACACCGAGCTTCAGACAGAAAGTTCTGATTATATCGCTGGCAGCCGTCCCTCTGTGAAGATAACCGAATGGGGAATTGATGCGATTGGCGCTGATCCTGAACAGCTGGGACTGTCAGGCTCTCCTACCAAGGTAAAGGAGATAGACAATGTCATCCTTCAGGCCAAAGAGGCCCGGCACCTGACAGCCTCGGATAAGGATATCGAATCGCTGGTGAAAGAGCTCCTTGAGAGTCATACAATTGGTTGATTAACGCATAAAACATACTTGCTGTGAATAATCTGTTCGTCTTTTGTGAGCTTGATGAAGGAAAACCGGCTGACGTGAGTCTCGAGCTGCTGACCAAAGGCAGATCGCTTGCCAATACCCTGGGCTGCAAGCTGGAGGCTGTTGTGCTGGGACATTCCATTGAGGGTATAGAGAATGAGCTCTTCCCTTATGGTGCCGATGTGGTGCATGTAGCTGATGACCCGGTGTTTGAACACTACAGAACACTTCCCTTTACAGCGGTGGTGGTAGGGCTTTTCAGGCAGGAGAAGCCACAGGTTGCACTCATGGGTGCCACAACGGCGGGCCGCGACCTGGGCCCGAGGGTCTCATCGGCCCTCCACAGCGGTCTGACAGCCGACTGTACCGCACTCGAGATAGGTGATCATTACGTAAAGAAGACGGATACCACCTACAAAAACCTTCTCTACCAGATCAGACCTGCCTTTGGAGGGAACATCATCGCAACCATCATCAACCCTGACCACCGCCCGCAGATGGCAACGGTGCGCGAGGGAGTGATGAAGCGTGAGATTGTAAACAAGAACTACCGGGGCGAACTTAAAAAGATCACTGTCTCTGACTACATCAGGCCTGAAGATCTTGCTGTGGAGATCATTGAGCGTCACATGGAAGCCAGGAAGGTAGACATCAAGGCGGCTCAGATAGTTGTGTCCGGTGGTTATGGCATGGGTTCCAAGGAGAACTTCAATCTCCTTTATGAACTTGCCTCGGTCCTTGGCGGTGAGGTAGCAGCATCAAGGGCAGCCGTCGATGCCGGTTTTGCCGGCCACGAGCGCCAGGTTGGACAGACGGGAGTGACTGTAAGGCCAAAGCTCTACATTGCATGTGGCATCTCGGGCCAGATACAGCATACGGCCGGTATGGACCAAAGCGGTAAGATCATTGCCATCAACAATGATCCGATGGCTCCCATAAACAGCATCGCCGATTATGTGATCAACGGCGATGTGGCGGAGATACTCCCTAAGATGATCAAGTATTACAAGGCCAACGCCAGATAACAGAACAGCAGTCTGACAGAAAAAACAACAACCCGATGGCAAATTTTTATACAGACAACAAAGACCTGAGGTTCCACCTCACACATCCGTTGATGGAGAAGATCGTACGGCTCAAGGAGATGGATTACAGGGACAGGGATCATTATGACTATGCACCCCACGACTTTGAGGATGCCATGGATAACTATGAAAAGGTTCTTGAGATCATCGGGGCTATCTGTGCAGATGTCATTGCCCCCAACGCCGAGGATGTTGACCATGAGGGCCCTCAGATTGTGGATGGCCGTGTCAGGTATGCCCGCGGAACACAGGAGAACCATGAAGCCCTGACCAGGGCAGGAGTAATAGGGATGAACTTCCCCCGAAGGTTTGACGGTCTCAACTTCCCGATGGTGCCTTATGTCATGGCCGCCGAACTGGTGTCGAGGGCTGATGCCGGTTTTGCAAATATATGGGGGTTGCAGGACTGCGGTGAGACGATCCTTGAGTTTGCGTCAGAAGATATCAGGGAGGAGTTTCTTCCGCGATTCAACAAAGGGGCCACGGCGGCCATGGACCTTACGGAGCCCGATGCCGGGTCAGATCTCCAGGCGGTGCAGCTCAAGGCCCATTATAACGAGGAGAAGGGGACCTGGATGCTCAACGGCGTGAAGCGATTTATCACCAACGGTGACGCGGAGATATCACTGGTGCTGGCACGCTCGGAGGAGGGTACAACAGACGGTCGCGGACTGTCACTCTTTGTCTATGACAAGTCTGAGGGCGCCGTAAAGGTCAGGCGCATAGAGAACAAGATGGGCATAAAAGGCTCACCCACATGCGAGCTGGTATTCCGCAATGCTCCGGCCAAGCTGATCGGAGAGAGGCGCATGGGCCTTATAAAATATGTCATGTCACTGATGAACGGTGCGCGACTGGGAGTGGGGGCACAGTCGGTGGGCATCGCCCAGGCAGCATATGAGGAGGCCGCCAGGTATGCATCCCAGAGGAAACAGTTCGGAAAGACAATAGACCAGTTCCCGGCTATTTATGAAATGCTCACACTTATGCGGGTCAGGGTTGAAGCCATGAGATCACTTCTCTATGAGACGGCAAGATTCGTTGATATCTACAAGGCATGGTCATTCATTGCCACAGAGCGACCCCTGACAAAAGAGGAGCGTGAGGACATGAAGACTTACACCCGCCTTGCAGACATCTTTACCCCTATGGTCAAGCTCATCAGCAGTGAGTGGTGTAACATAATAGCTTATGATGCTCTGCAGGTGCACGGCGGAGCGGGATTCATCAAGGATTTCCCGGTGGAACGCCTCTATCGTGATGCCCGTATCACATCAATTTATGAGGGCACCTCACAACTTCAGGTTGTGGCCGCCATCAGGGGAGTGACAACGGGAGGGTACCTGGCACAGATACGCGAGTACGAGAAGAGGGATGTAAGACCCGAACTGGAACACCTGCGCAGGAGACTGGTGACACTCACTGACGACTTTGAGAAGAGAGTGGCGGCGGTAGTCTCTGCCGGGAACAATGAGCTTACAGACTTTCATTCCCGCAGGATGGTGGAGATGGCAGCCAATATCATCATGGGATACCTCCTGCTGCATGATACACAGCGTGACTCAGGTTATGCCTCCTCCGCAGAGTTGTTCACCTCGGTTGCCGTATCTGAAAACAACATGAGATCAGGATACATCGCCGGGTTTGAAGAAAAGGAACTTGGCCTTTTCAAGGTAAGCTGAAAAACAGACAGCCCCGGCCGGCAGTCATACCCCGCCGTGGAAATATTTAGCAGCCTGTCAAGTGACAAATGTCAACATGTCTGTTGACAAGAAACATCTAGATATCAGTTAAATATGTCATCGCCGGCAGGGGAGAGTAACCTTATTAAGATATATTTGTGATTGAATTAACAATCTTAGAAAGATGAACCGCAAGGCAAGGATTTTAAGGAGATTAATCCCATCTCTGTTAGTGGCGGGAATGATTATCCTGTCATCGTGTGAGAAGTATTCCTGGGTAAAAGGGGAGGTTCCGGAGGATCTTGTCATAAGCTTCTCCCAGAATATCTACCCCTTCTGCAGCGGCTGTCACAGGTCGTGGAGCACAGAAAGGACATATGACAACCTGTTTGAAAACACTGATATCATCACACCGGCGTCAAGCCGGATTCTGTCTATTCATTCTTCAATAACCGCATTCGGGTCACAGATGATACAGATAGACACCGTTCTGATATCAGCGCCTGACATGATAAAGTTATGGGCATCACAGGGTGCTCCCAGTAACTAACCTCCAGAACCTTTAAACTAATAAGATCATGAGAAAGATAGTAGCATCAGTTATTCTCGCCCTGTTATCTGTGCCGTTAATCAGCCAGGAGAGTGAAGATTACCCGATAAGGACTTTTGAAACAAGCATACTCATAGATAACCAGACGGTTGCAACGCCATTCAAGGGTATGCTCGAATTTGAGATACACCACAGGTTCGGGACGGTTAACAACAGTCTTGACGACCTGTTTGGTCTGTGGGCACCTGCTAATATCAGGCTGGGTCTCAATTATGCCATCACTGACAAGCTCATGATTGGCGCCGGTACTGCTAAGAACTTCAAGGCTCAGGACGTTGCGGTGAAGTATGCCCTGTTGCAGCAGACCAGCTCCGGATCGGTCCCGGTCTCACTGGCCTTCTACGGGAATGTGGGATTGAACCTGCTTAATCAGAACACCTTTGGTCCGGCACATGACTGGCGGGAGATACACCGTCTGTCATATTTCAGCCAGATACTTGTGGCCCGCCGTTTCGGCGAGAAATTTTCATTGCAGCTTGCCCCGACATTCATCTGGTTCAATGCCGTTGAACTCGGCTATAAGAATGCCAACTATGGAATTTCTGCCGGAGCCAGGTACAACGTCGCCGGATCACACAGCATCATTGCGGAGTATGACCAGCTATTCAACAAGCAGGAGAATGAGGAGCTCAACCCGAAACCGCAGCTTGCTCTCGGATGGGAGATAGGAACAGCCACCCACGCTTTCCAGATTTTCTTCGCAAACTATAAAGACATCCTCGGGCAGTATAATTTCCTTTACAATCAGAACAGCATCAGTGACGGGAATTTCCTGATAGGTCTGAATATTACGGTCAGGTTCTAACATAACCAGGATAATGATGACCCTTAAGAGATACCTTCTTTGTTTTTCATTAATCATTGTTACCAGTTCTTTCCCGGTTTTCGCACAACTGGAGGAGGCTGACAGCCTTCCTGCACCAAGGGGCGCTGAACTCAGCCTCTTTGCTGATGAGAATGAGCTTAACTGTCTCAGGTGTCACGGTCAGATGGTTTATACTCTTACCGATTCCCTGGCCGGTATGACAAGGAAGCAGCTGATGTCAGAACACAACCTGGTCGTCCCGGAGATGTTCTACAATTCAGTTCACTGGAGCTTCAGCTGTCTCGACTGTCACAGCGAGGGTTTCAAGACCTTCCCGCACTCCATAGAGGCACGGTTTGAGACCTCCTGGGGCTGCATAGACTGCCACGGTAATGACCCCAACTACGCCCAGTACAGGTTTGAGGAGATTGATGCTGAGTATCAGAAAAGCGTGCACTACACTGCCACTGAGGGCCTCATCACATGCTGGAACTGTCATGACCCTCATTACTACAACCCCCTGGCCCGTCAGACCAAGGGGGGGCGTGAATACATACTTCGCTCGAATGAGATGTGTCTTCGCTGTCACAGCAATGCCGAGGTAATGGGACTGATCAACGATGAAAATGTGGAGATCGTACTTCCGAAGCATGAGTGGCTTCCCGATGTTGACCGCCACCTTGAGGCTGTCCGATGCATTGACTGCCACACCCGGATGAACGACAGCGTTCTTGTGGCGCATGAGGTCATGCCGGCCGACAGCGCTGTCAGGGGGTGTGCCGACTGTCACAGTCAGAACTCGATCCTGATGGGAACGCTGTACAAATATGCCGCCATGGAGAGCCGTGATGAGAAGGGTTTTGTAAACGGGGTGATTCTCAGAAATGACTCCTATGTGATTGGCGCCAACCGAAGCAAATTCATATCCTTCACGGGCCTGCTGATAATTGGCATGACTCTTGCCATCGCTCTTATGCACACATTTTTCAGGATCATTATAAAACCTAAGCAGCACATTAATGAGTAAGAATTTCTATCACTATCCTGTCTGGGTAAGATTATGGCACTTTTCCAATGCTGTACTGTGCCTTTTCCTGATTGTGACCGGGTTCAGCATGCTCTATTCCGATCCTGACAATGCCCTGGTTGTTAAGTTTCAGAGAGCGGTAGCAATCCATAATGTGTGCGGTGTCCTTCTTACAATCAGTTACACAGCATTTCTTTTCGGGAACCTCTTCACCCCCAATGGCAAAAACTATCTTATCAGACTCAAAGGCCTGGGAGATAGGCTCTGGAAACAGGGGTACTATTATGCTTATGGCTATTTCAAGGGCGAGGAGGCACCGTTTCCTGTCACCAGTGACCGTAAGTTCAATCCCCTTCAGCAGGTATCATACGTCGGAGTGATGTATTTTGCCATTCCAATGCTCTTTGTTACAGGATGGGCGCTGATGTTCCCTGAGTTTATTCTGAAAAAATTTCTGGGATTAAGCGGTATCTTCCTTACAGACCAGTTCCATGTCATCCTTGGGTTCCTGGTAGTAATATTTTTGTTTATACATATATATGTCAGCACCATGGGTAAGTCGCCCCTGAGCAACTTCAGGAGCATTATTACCGGCTGGCAGGAGAGTCATTAATATGAGTTAAATTAAAATCAATGTTTATGAAAAGATCATTTAAAGTTTTTTCTGTGATGTTTGTGACAGCTGCATTTGCATTCATGTCAGTCACTGCCAATGCACAGCAGAAGAAGGGTGAGCCCTGGGTTATTCCTGCTGAGTACAAGAAGATGGCTAATCCCGTTGCTTCGGATGATGCATCCGTTAAGGCAGGCCAGGTGGCTTTCGCCAGGAACTGTGCATCATGCCACGGTAAGACCGGCCTCGGTGACGGCCCTAAAGGCAGGATGTTAAAAACATTCCCGGGCGACTTTTCAGGCGCTGCCTTCCAGGCTTATACCAGTGGTGAGATGTTTTACCAGACAAAGTTCGGACGGGGCGAGATGCCTGCGTACGACAAAAAAATTCCTGACACTGAGATATGGAATATGGTCAATTACATGAAGACACTTGCTAATTAGGACCTTGTAACACAAAAAAAGCTGCCCGTCGAGGCAGCTTTTTTTTGGAGTTTTTTCATCTCTTACTTCCCGGGAACAGAATACCCCAGGGTTGTCATGGCTGAGATTGAGTTGTCAAGCAGCACCTTGATGTATCCGGGGTTGTGCAGTCCCAGACTGCGGTCTTCCTTGATAGTGTTGTAGTTCAGATAAGCAAGCACTGCATTCGCCTTGAATGTACCTGTTTTGGCAAGTCCGGTAGCAGCATTGTAAATCCCGGCAGCGATAAGCTGAGATTCAAGATCGGCTAGCTTCTCTTCCACATCTTCCTGCAACTCGGTTATCTTGTTGTTGAAAGCGGTGTATGGGCTGGTGCCAATCTCATGACATTGTGTACAGCCTGTTAAAAGCCTCGTCTCAGTTCCGTGAGAATCATATTTTAATGCCATGTTATGGCCACCGGCCTGATAGCCGTACGGTACTGACATGTGGCAGGTGACACAACCCTTGGCTGTGGAGTGCGGGTTTGTTGTCGGAACGGCAGCGCCCGGAATTTCAAACGGGGTCTTCCCAAGGATCAGGTTGGCATTCGGTCCGTGATGCGGACCTATACGAGAGCTGGCAATGGCAAAGTCGTCACCGTTAGCTACGGGGGCAGGTGACACTGGGCGCGACTGGTGACAGAAGACACACTGGTTGCTGGTCCCTTTATCCCAGACTACATCGGCACCTGCATACTTGACATCCAGTGTCTGCGCCCCTGGCTTGGTGAGTGCCCAGTCGCCTGCCGTATAGGTCTGATGAATCTTGTGACAGGTGTAGCAGGTGATCTGCATGGGATTGTCAGGCACAGAGATCGCAGCCGTTGATCCTTCAGCAATGTACTCCAGGAAACCCTGGCTGGTATGGCACTGTACGCAACCGGTACGGTTGGCATAAGCAGCATTTCCGCCTGTGGCATGCATTGATGCACTCCACTGGGCAGAGAACGCTGTGGCCGGATTGGTGCTGTTATGACACTCAGCACAGGCCAGCGTAGTCCCTGGATCGCCCTTGTCACCCTGCGGGCCGTTATCGCCAACCGGGCCCATCGGACCCTCACATGATGCCAGAACCATGACAGCTGACGCAAGGAGTGAAACAATTTTAAGACTTCTTTTCATATGGATCCTCATTTAGGTTTTTCTGATCTGAAAGGTAGCAAGACGCTCTATCTCAACACCCTGTTTTTCATTGATATTTCAATCACAACAGATTGATAAGTACAAGGCTTGAGATTGATAAATATCAAAATAAAGTATGATATTTGTTATAAACCAGACCCCGGTCTTTCAGGTTCGGATACATTTGGTCTCAAATCGGGTTCATTATGTATAGCGAAAATCACATTTCAAGTTGTGAGGTCTGCAACCGGTGCTGGACCAACTTCAGGAACCTCTCCCGGGAGGAACTCGAGATAATTAACCAGAACAGATATGAGGCCAGTTTTAACCCTTCAGAGATAATCATCAAACAGGGTTCGCCCTCGTCAAACGCAATCTTCCTGATCTCAGGTCTTGCCAAGGTTTACATGGAAGGATATTCTGGCAGGAATCTGATAATAAACCTGGCGGAGCGCTCAACGCTGCTGGCAGGTCCCGGAGTCCACGTAAATTCCCGATACGTCTATTCGGTAGCGGCCATCACCCATGTTCAGGCCTGTTTCATCAGCTTTGAGGTTATCCGGAAGATTATTGGCGAGAATCCGGGGTTTGCGGTTGGTTTCATTGAGGATCTGAGTGATAAGGCATTCAGGATGCATCACAAGATCCTGAATCTGACTCAGAAAAAAATGCACGGAAGGCTTGCCGAAGCGCTACTCTATTTTGCAGATACAATATTTCATTCTGATGATTATGAGATGGTCCTTACCCGGCAGGAGCTCGGCGAGATGACAAATATGGCCAAGGAGAGTGTGGTCAGAATAATGGGTGAACTGGAGCATGAAAAGATAATCCAGTCAACTCCACGCTCCGTAAAGATTCTTGACCGCGAAAAATTGCATGTAATATCCGAAAAGGGATAGTTTTGTACACAAATCAGTTCCATGAAAATAGTAAGGTTTTTATTTACACCCGCCGTGATGGGGGTTCTCTTTATGGTGCTTGCCGTGGCCATGGCCGCTGCTACATTCATTGAAAACGACTTCGGCCCGGACACCGCCAGGGCAATGGTTTACAACACCCGCTGGTTTGAACTGCTATTCCTGCTGCTTGCAGTAAACCTGGTCGGACAGATTGTCATATTCAAGCTCTACCGCAGGGGCAAGCTGACCGTTATGCTATTTCACACCGCGTTCATTGTGATGGTTATCGGAGCGGCAATTACCCGGTTTACCGGTTATGACGGAATGATGCATATCAGGGAAGGAGAGACCACCTCCCTTACCTTCTCGTCGGGAAGTGACATGACATTCGAGCTGTCTGACAGTGAGGGCCGGGTGCTGGCCAGCCATTCAGGTGCAGTAAGCCTGACAGGAGGCCGCAACAGCCATTTCAAAAAGAGACTGAAGGCCGGCGATGAAGAGGTGACCCTTACATATGAACGGTTTATCCCGGGCGCTGTCAGGCAGGTAGAAGAGACGGCTGACGGCGTGCCCCTGGCGTCCTTCCTCACAACCCCTGACATGGTGAGCAGTCAGGTGATAGCTCTTACGCAGGGCGAAACAGACATGATCGGTGAGATGTCTGTCGGTTTCGAAGCTGATGCTGACATTACTGTGACCACCAGCAACTCCACCTTCTTCATCAGGTCAAAAAGAGAGATGCGTTCAACCAGCATGCAGAATATGCAAACGGTGGTCTATCCTCCTGACACGCTTGTAGCTCTTGTCAAAGGAACTGTCTATACGGTTGAAGGTTATCGGATTATGCCGCAGGTCCTGACCATGAGCGGCATGATTGTTCCCGGAACCGGGCAGGGAAGTCAGGGCCCCGGAGGCGCAATTGAATGTACCCTGGCAGGCCCGGAAGGAGCCAGGAAGATTTACCTGTGGGACGACGGGAGTGATACCCGGTCATCGTGGAAGGGCACGATGGGGGCTCTTACCGCAAGGGTCAGCTATGGAAACAGGGCACTGAACCTGCCCTTCAGCCTCAGGCTTGATGACTTTATTATTGAACGTTACCCGGGCTCCAACAGCCCGTCGGGATTTAAAAGCAGGGTTACCCTGAATGATGCAGATCACAATGCTGATTTACAGTATGATATCTACATGAACCATATCCTTAAGTACCGCGGGTTCCGGTTCTACCAGTCGTCTTACGACAATGACGAACTCGGCACCGTCCTGTCGGTCAACCATGATCCGGCAGGAATGTATACGACATATATCGGGTACGGTCTTCTCTTCCTTTTTATCATCCTGTCATTATTCAACCGGAAATCCTCTTTCAGAACCATCAGCGCCGGATATTGGAACTCGAGGTACCGCAAGCCTGCTACAGCCCTGGTGGTATTGTTCCTGGTGTCACTGGCACCGGCAGGGAGTCAGCACCTGGTCATAGAAAAGGATGATGCCGACCGTTTCGGGGAGCTCCTGGCACAGGATCAGAAGGGTCGTACCAAGCCCCTGTACACCATAAGCAGCGATATATTACGCAAGGTATCAAGGGAGAACAGCTTTGACGGCCTCTCACCCATGCAGGTATTTATGGGGTGCTCGCTTGATTTTTACCACTGGCAGAATGTGTCCCTCATAAAAGTGTCAAACGATGATCTGCGGCAGGTACTAAAGCTGAAGGGCGATAGGGCGGCATTCTCGGATATAGTGACCTTTGGCGATGGCGGAGGGTATAAGCTCTCCGCCCTTGTTGAAACGGCCTATTCCAAGGCAGAGAGTGAACGGAGCAAGTTCGACAAGGAGGTGATAAAGGTAGATGAGCGGGTGAACATCTGTTATATGATGTCAAGGGGAGATTTCCTGCGCCTCTTCCCCCTCAGGGATGGTACAGATCACTGGGGCATGGCGGCTGATGCTGTCAGGCATGATGTGAGCAGCGAAGACTCCCTCTTTGTGCTCAGTGTAGTGCCAATGTGGGTTCAGGCTGTCACGGAGGTAGGTGTCACAGGGCATGACCCGGAGCAATTTCTTATCGCGGTGAACCAGTACCAGCGCACCCATGCAGGATATAACCTGCCGTCAGCGACAAAGGTAGGGGCCGAGCTCTTCTATTATAAGGCCAGGATATTCGAGAAACTGTTTCCCTGGTATGCTACCGTCGGCCTGGTGATGATCTTCACCATTATTACGGTCATTATCAGGGGACGGGAAAAAGCCGGCCTGTTGCTTAAGGCGCTGACTGCCCTGGTAGCAGCAGGGTTCCTGTTTCATACTCTGGGCCTTGGCATCAGGTGGTATATCTCAGGACACTCCCCGATGAGCAACGGGTATGAGTCGATGCTTTTCATCTCGTGGGTGACGGTGCTGGCCGGCTTCATCTTCAGTCGCAAATCGCTCCTCACGCTGGCAGCAACCTCCGTACTTGGAGGCCTCACCCTGATGGTGGCTCACCTCAGTTTCATGGATCCGGAGATAACCAACCTGGTGCCTGTGCTGAGATCATACTGGCTGACGCTGCATGTCTCGGTCATCACAGGCAGTTACGGTTTCCTCGGACTGGGTGCGATACTCGGGCTGATAGTGCTTATAATGATGCTGTTTGTTAATTCAGGGAACCGTGAGCGCATCAGCTCTGTCATAGATGAGCTGACCGTCATCAACTACAGGTCGGTTACCCTCGGGCTCTATTTCCTTACAATAGGAACATTCCTCGGAGCCATCTGGGCCAACGAATCATGGGGACGATACTGGGGATGGGATCCGAAGGAGACCTGGTCACTGATCACAATAATAGTCTATACGCTTGTGACCCATTCACGCATGATTCCGGGGATGAAGGAGACCTATACGTTCAACCTCCTGTCGCTTTTTGCATTCTCCGCGGTTCTGATGACCTACTTCGGCGTCAATTATTATCTCTCAGGGCTTCACTCCTATGCAGGCGGCGACCCGGTTCCCGTACCGGTTTTCGTGTATGTTGCCATCGTGCTTGTGATATCACTTGCCATTGGAGCCAGGCTAAGGTATAACAGGCCTCCACGCAGATAACAGCCGCGGCTGTTCAGGCTATAGCAAAAAATAAAAGAGCCCCTCCGGAAAGCGGGGCTCTTTAAATATTCACAACGCAGTATTACTTTTTGTAGTTCTGCGGTCTCTGGAATTTGATCGTGCCTTTGTAAGGTCCGAATTCTGTACCGTCTGATTCAACGATGGTGTATTTGCCGCCTGATACCTGAATCTCACAGACTACTCCGCCGAAGCCGACACCGTTGTCATCATAACCGGGGGTATCTACCGTCGGAACCTCTGAAGGATCCTGAGCTATTTCAAAATCGATCAGCTCGGTGCCCTTACGGGTGAAGACCGCAGTGACAGGCATGGTCAGTCCTGCATCAACGATACTATAGTAGTCAAGTAAATTGTTTATCCACAGGTCCGCCAGGATGGTATAGATACCGTCAGGCAGGTTGAGCTCCAGCTCTTCGGGATTGCTTCCCGTTGCGGCCATGTCAACTATATTACCACCCTCATCGAGCACGAAGATATCCCAGTCAACCTCATCAGCAACGTCAACAACAATGTCAACAGTGTCAATTATAGTATATGTATACTCATTGCCATACTCCTCTGCCGTGAGTTCAACTTCAACGATATCCTGAACGGTCACTTCCTGGTTCCATGACAACACTACATCAACGATATCGGAGACGTAGTTGGTGACTGTGGCAGTCAGTGTCGGGAATACAGTTGCTGAATTGAGAAGATACTTGTCAGCAATGCTGAAAACACCTATCTCCCCATTGAGAGTTTCGGTTGCAGTGAAATCATAATCCTCATGGAAGATGATCAAGAGCTGGGCTGTCTTCTTATATGGTGCAACAACTCCGGGGAGGACTGTGTAGTCATCACCGTCGCATGTTCCCCCGGTCTGTTTGAAGTTGAAGGTAACAGACCTCTCTATGGGCTTGTCAAGGGTGATATTATATATGATAGTATCACCCTCGGCAACTGTTGTACCGGTTGCATTGACGAAGGTTGCAACGGAATATCCGTCGGGACTCACTACCGGCTCCGTATCCTGACTGGCTGTATCGCAGGAGACCATGCCAATAATGATGAACGCAAGTCCGAGTACTTTATGATTAATATATCTTATCATTGTAATTGATTTTAAATTATTACTATAAGGTTTAGATAACCGGTACATAAACTGCTGTATAAGTGCGGTCACCTGCTGCGAACTCAATTGTGTAGTAGATAGTAATTACTCCGGTCTCAGGATTGTAATCACCCAGTTTATGGCTCCAAACGTTGTTTGAATAAGCATTGGCCAGTCCCTGTTCCGGAACGGACAGATTGTTACATGCATTATCAAAGATAAAGCCATAATCTGTGAACGGAGAGATGCCAAAGGTGCCGACACTTGCGGTCAGATACTGTTCAGTGCCCACTTTTACAATATCCTCAATTCTTGAATAGACAGCACCGGTGCTACTGGTATGTGTAACGGTGTAGGTTCCCTGGAATTCTGAATAACAGGCATAGTTCATTGTTATTTCCAGGTTTTTGCCATTATTGACAATATTGGTTTCACCTGTGGCTGAGACGGTCTTCAGAATTAGAAGAGGAGTTTTGGGCAACGGTGTGGCAAGGCCCTCAGTCAGCATCGTAACGTGTATTATTCCCAGGTAATTATCAGCATCTGAAAGAGTAATTACGGGATCATCGATCCTGAAGTGGACGCCTTCAACAGCCGGGGTCAGCGTAGCGCTTCCGTCTGTTGCTTCCGCCATAGCTGCAGCATCAGGAGCTATTGTAAGGGTAACGTCACTTGTCAGGTTCATTGATGTAGGACCTGTGACTTTTACCTTTACAGGAATATCATACTCCGTACCGTCAGCGATATTTGAGACCAAAAACCTCAGATCGCTGAAGCCGGCAAGGTTTGGTCCGTCATCATTGAGATCGTACCTGGTAGTATCATCAACCAAACAGGAATTGAGGGCACCCAGGCTAAAGAGAAGGATCAAAATATATTTTAATGTTTTCATAATTTTTACGGTTTAAGGGTTAGTTCGCCCAGAATATCTTTGCAGTAAAGGCATTTGGCTGAGCCGGTACATTGTCACCGTTGGATGAATACTCACCTGCAGGATAGAAAAGTCTTACTGGTCTTTCAGTAGTGGTGTTGTAGTTATCAGGAAGAGGAAGACCGCTGGGGTAACCTGTCCTGCTGTAGTCAAACCACGACTGCTCGGCTGTGAGGCCGTTTGTAGCAATCCATTTCTGGGTAATAATTGCCTCGATTTTGTTGGCTGAGCTGTTCCAGCCGACAAGGCTCTGGGCGTTGGTGTAATAATCTTCAGCTTCGGCTTCATCAAGTCCCAGGTAGAGGAATGATGCCTCAATGCCGCTTTCATAGAGCGACTGTGAGCTGGCACCGGTGGTGATAAGATTCTTCTCCCTCAGCTCTGCAAGGTTGAAGAAATGCTCAGCAAGTGTGAAGATGATAGCATCCATGTCAGCTGCCTTGAGAATGCCGGGGCCGATGTTGGATACCTGGTCAGGCATGTACTGGTCTGCAACAGGTGTGTCATAGTCGAGCAGACCCTGCGGAACACCAAGGTGACCTGTTGTAGGTTTTTCATACAGGTAGTCTATCCTCGGGTCATCTGTCGTTGTCAGGAAGTTCAGTACATAAGCTGTTGCACATGTTGCGTTATTGCTATTGGTCTTAGTTCCACCTTCATCAGTACCAAGAGTATTCCACATGGGGTTCTGCTTGCCGGTGTTCAATGGGATGTAACCTGGATTGACTCCCACATCGGTTGTGATATAACCGTCTCCTTCGCTTGCGATGGCTGCCAGTTCGGCCTGGATGTATGCATCGCGGCCGGTTATGTCAGACTGGCGTGTCAAAATCCTAACCTTAAGCGTATTGGCGAATTTGATCCAGTTGGTCATGTTGCCGTTGAATATAGCGTCATCAGCACCCGGAACCTCTGCATCGGAAGCGTTCTTAATGATATTGATGGCTTCGGTCAGCTGAACGATAAGGTCTTCATAGATCTCCTGTGCATCGTCATACTTTGGTGTTGCCTCCTGGCTTCTGCCGAGAGCTTCCGAATAGGGAACGTCTCCGTAGCAGTCAACCAGTTGCTGGTAGTGGTATGCCTTCATTATCCTGGCAATTGCCCTGTAGTTGTCATACTTCGGATCTTCAAGGTTATTGAGGATCTGATACTGCTTGAGGGTATTGGCGTAGGTGTTGTTGAAAATCCTCGAGTAGAATGATGAAGTCACGTTGTACTTGAACTCATCCGAGTACCATGAGAAACCGTCACTCTGACTCCAGTTAACCATAATCATATTTCCAAGATGGCTTACGCCCCTGTCATCCTGCTGATACTGGGCAGTGTAATACTGGCCGACGGGCAGGACAAGGTCCGGTGTTACTGATGTGGGATTATTCGGGTCGACGTTTACGTCCAGATAATCGTCACATGAGACCAACAGTCCGAAGACCGTCAGCACAATAGCGAATTTTATAATGCTTTTCATATAATGGTCTGTTTAAAATTCTATGTTTAAGTTCACACCGAAAGATCTTGTCGGAGGCATCTGGAAGTAGCCGCCAACACCAATCGTGTTGTTGTTGGAAGTAGAGTTGTTGAACTCAGGGTCAGAGAAAGCATTCTCTGCCGGAAGGAGGGTTAAGAGGTTCCTTGCGATGAACCCAACGGATACCTTCTGAAGGGGAGTCTTGCTCAGAATGGCTGAAGGAAGGGTGTAGCTAACTGCAAGTTCCCTGATCTTGAATGCTGTTGCATCAATAACATAATTTTCCTTGACATCATTGTAGGTGTCAGTCCAGTAGCTCTGGCGTCCGTTCTGGACGGGTATGTTGGTATTGGGAACATATGTGTTCTCGCCGGTCTGGATAACCGAGTTGGGGATGACAAAGTCCTGCCTGTTGGCTGAAACGCTTGCCATTGACCTTCCTGTGAACTCCATCGCATCCTGTCCCTGTGCATAGAATACATGGCCGGTCCTGTAGTCGATGGTTGTTGACACTGCAATTCCAAAGAACTTCATGGAGGTGTTCAAGCCCACTATATGTTTTGGAGTTGTTCTGCCGAGCGCTGAAAGAGCGGCATTGGTCCTGGGATACCCGGTTGCCGGATCTACCACGAGCCTGCCCTGGGGATCTCTAACATAGGTGTTGGCTTTCATCTGCGGATAAGGCATATCAACAATTGCATAGACACCATACTGGGCCCATGTGCCTACTGCCACCTCGTCGAGTCCTTGATAGATCTCCCTGACGATAGTTTCAGAGGATGAGTAGTTGACACTCAAATCCCATATGAAGTCCCTGGCCTTGATGATTGATCCGCCAAGTGAAACTTCAATCCCTTTGCCCTGTAGTTTACCAATGTTGGTGAGGAAAGCGGTTGAGCCTGATGACACTGACGGCGTAGTGTTGGTTATAAGGTCAGTGGTGGTGGTCATGAAGTAGGATGCATCAAGCATGATCCTCGACTGCAGCAGACCCACGTTAAGACCTATTTCAGTGGTATTAAGCTTTTCCTTCTTGATGTTGGCATCAACCGTGGTGCTTGAAAGAACGAAGCCGTTAACCGGTCCGTAGGGGAATGCTTCGTGTTTGCTGTATGTCTCATTGATCCTGTAAGGTGACAGGTCATTGTAGACCGTTGAGTTTGAAGCGGTGACCTTGGCAAATGAGAGCACGTTATTGTTTTTCAGTGCATCGATGGCATCCGTAATAACGAATGAAATTCCGACACCGGGATAGAAGTAGTTATTGTTACCCTTTGCAAGAGTGGAGGTCCAGTCATTTCTTCCCGAGAAGTTGAGGAACACGAAGTCGCCATATCCCAGGGTGAAGTCGCCGAAGAAGCCGAAGTTGACCTCCTGTGAAGCATCTGCCTCTACCGTGGGGGTTCCTGTACCGTTTGAGATATCATAGAAGCCGGGGATACTGAGATTGTCAGCCCTGATTCTGCTGTAACGGTAGATGTAGTTGTAGTTTGCTCCACCAAGGATAGCCTTGAGTGAGAAGTTACTGAACTCAAAAGTTCCGGTGACAAGCAGGTCTTCGATAATCTCTGAAGACTGTGATTCGGTGTCTTCAACAAATGATGACACTGCAGCGGTTGAGGGCTGCAGATCCGGATCATATGACTGTGCTGCACGCCAGTCCTTGCCGCTGCTCCAGAGGGTGTTGGTACCGATCCTGGCGGTAACGTTCAGCCAGTTGAGCGGATCCCATGATGCCTGTACGTTTCCGTTGACTCTGTTCGATTTCTGGTTGTCTCTGTTGGTGCCTACTGCCCAGTAAGGGTTCTGATAGTATGCGTTGTAGTAACCGTCCGGGGTGGCATATAGATCTGTCTGCCAGTTGGCGTAACGTGAGAGCGGTATGTTTGCCGATGTGTTCAGGAGGAACCAGTAAAGGGGCAAGTCCTGGTCACCGATTGATCCGCCGACAACATCTGTCTCATCCTTGAAGAAGCTTGAGTTCAGTGATAGTTCGACATTACCGACCTTCTTGCTTGCGTTGACCCTGACGGTGTTTCTCTTGTATGTATCGTCAGGAACGATGCCGGTGGCTCTCTGGTCACCTATGGAGACGTAAAACTTGCTTGTCTCATGGCTCCCGCTCAGGTAGAAGGTGTTGTTGAAGTTATGGCCCGTGTTGAAGAAGCCAAGGAGGTTATCCTTTACGGGTGCGTAGGGGACAGCCTGGTAGGTGCCGTCAGGCCATGTGGGTCCGATCTGGCGAAGGGTGCCGTCGAAACGGGGACCCCAGTTGGTGTTCTCCACTGCGTCATAGGCGCCTTCCCATCCCGTACCGTACTCTGTCTGGAAGTCGGGCATGTATGCCACCTTCTCAGCGGTGTATGAGGAGATGAGACCGATGGTGATCTTCTCGCCGGCCTGGCCTTTCTTGGTGGAGACGATGATAGCACCGTTGGCGGCGTTGCTGCCGTAGAGAGCTGCTGCCGTTGCACCTTTGAGGATGCTCAGGTCGGCAATATCGTTAGGGTTCAGGTCATCAAAGGCTCCGAGTGATGCAATAACACCGTCAATGACAACAAGGGCCTGGTTGTCGGATGAAATTGATCTAAGACCCCTGAGGATGATCTGTGTTGTAGGGTTAACACTGTTGTCCTGGACGTTGATCTGAAGACCGGCAACTTTTCCGGCAAGTGCGCTACCGGCTCTTGTAGGCTGTGCTGCTGCCAGTTCGGAGTTGTCAACCTTCTGTGTCTGATAGGTGATCTCCCTCTTCTCTCTCTTGATACCGAGTGCCGTCACAACGACCTCATTCAGACCAACCACGTCAGACTCCATCACACAGTTTACCACTGATCGTCCAGAGATGTTAACCTCCTGCTGCTTCATTCCGATGAATGAGAAGACAAGTATTTCTGCGTCTTCCGGAACAGTCAGTGAGTAACTGCCTTCCACATCAGTTGATGTTGCGATGGTGGTGCCCTTGACAAAAACAGATACACCGGGAACTGCACCGTCCCCCTCCGTGGCGGAGGTGACTGTACCTGTAATGACTTTTGTCTGTGCCCACAGGGTGCTGGCACCCGCTAACACAAACAAAACAAAGAACAGAAATAGTTTCTTCATATAACTTAGCTTTAGGTTTAAATTCAAGTGGGACAAGGTACGCGTATAATCTTTTTGTATTACAAACGGCCGGGGACCAACTTTATTTCTTTATTAAGTCTGAAGCGAGCTTCATCCTTCCAAGAAAAAAAATAAAGCTGAACCCGCATTCGCGGGACAGCTTTTAAT
The DNA here is from genome assembly GCA_002325785.1 of Bacteroidales bacterium UBA1458. Lineage (GTDB taxonomy): Bacteria > Bacteroidota > Bacteroidia > Bacteroidales > VadinHA17 > SR-FBR-E99. The sequence continues at coordinate 25,717 of DCSU01000085.1, forward strand.
AACAGGGTGGAAGACCGGGTTCGAACCGGCGACCTCCAGATCCACAATCTGGCGCTCTAACCAACTGAGCTACAACCACCGTTTTACGGAGTGCAAAGAAACAGCAAAAAACGCATTTTACAAATTTTTATTTTTTTTTGTTTTCATTCTCCGGCAAGCGTTATCTTCGTCATGCCGAAACCAGCTGGTACAATTATTGAGGGTTGTAAGCGTTCCTGTCTCTATACCGGTAAATCTTGACAAGACTAAAGTTCATAGACAATATCTCGGGATTGCAGGCCGTACAGCTGCTCAGATTTGCCACCTTCCTCATTATCAGTATCGTCTTTACAAAGAGCCACCTTTCAAGGGCACAGATAGGCAACTGGGAACTTTTTCTCTTCATCTCCAGCCTGCTTAGCTTCTTTTGGGTGTCAGGCATCATCCAGTCGCTCCTCACTCTCTATAGCCGCAACCGGACCTTCAGGGATTCCGGTGATACTGCCGGCCGCAAATCGCCCGAGCTCTTCAATGCCTTCCTGCTTATTACCTTCTTCAGTGTGCTGGTCTTCACAGTGGGCATACCGGTAAAATTCATTATCTCATCCTCACAGCAGCAGTCGGAGATACCTTATACGGGCCTGCTTCTACTCTATATCCTGCTTAGTAACCCGGTGACACTGATTGAATATATATATCTCCTTAACAACAGGCCGCACCGCATCCTGCAGTATGGCATCTACACCTACGGTGCTCAGCTGTTGTTTGTGCTGGCGCCGGTGGTGGCTGGATTTGATGAGAAGAGTGCTATCCTGGGTCTGTTTGCCATAACCGGGGTGAGATGGATCTGGCTTATCATCCTCCTGCGGCGCTATACATTAATAAAAGTATCATACGACTTCATCCGTGAGCACCTGAGGGTGGGCATGCCGCTGATACTCACCTTTCTCATCAGCGGATCGGCACAGTATCTTGACGGCATAATCATCTCAGCCCGCTACGCTGACCCGGGCGTCTTCGCCATGTACCGTTATGGGGCGAAGGAGTTTCCCCTGGTGCTGCTGCTGGCCAACGGCCTGAGCAACGCGCTTCTCCCTCAATTCAGTACCCGCGAAGGTATGCGCGATGCCCTGGTGACTCTGAGACACAGGTCCGAAAGACTCATCAAGTACCTGTTCCCCATTATTATGGCCACCATGCTCGTGGCACGGTGGGTCTACCCGCGCCTGTTCACCCCGGAATTCACACGCAGTGCAGACGTCTTCATGATCTACCTGCTCCTTATCATACCACGGCTTGTCTTCCCCCAGACCATAGTGATAGGCCGCAGAAAAACGAGAGTGACACTCATTGTGGCAGCCGTTGAGATAGCAGTAAATATCCCGCTGAGCCTCCTGCTGATAAAGCCGTACGGGGTCGTAGGTGTTGCCCTTGCAACATTTGTAGTCTACTTCCTGGAGAAGGGCTTCCTTATATATTATGTCTGGAAAAAAATGAAGATCAGGCCGGCAGAGTATATCCCTGTCACCCGATGGCTCATATGCTCCGCCCTTCTGCTGCTGCTGTTCGTGCTTATTGACCACCGCATCATTGACATCTACTAGGCAACTGCCGGATAACGCCACAGCCTCCACGGGTCTTTCACTGAAATCAAAAAGAACTATCTTTGGGGCAACTAAACCAAGCCAGCGGTTATGCCGGACAAAAAAACCCATACAGAGGCCTGTTTCAGTGCCTTCAGAAAGAATATTATTGGTGTCGACCAGGAATATTCTACCCCGTACGGCTTGAAAAAGATCATTTACTGCGACTGGATCGCCAGTGGAAGACTCTACGGACCCATTGAACAGTTGATGGCCGGCACCTTCGGTCCGTTTGTCGGCAACACACACACCGAGACCTCTGAGACGGGCTCCAGGATGACATGGGCCTATCACCATGCCCAGGAGATTATCAAGAAGCACGTCAATGCCGGTCCTGATGATGTCCTGATAGCGGCCGGTGCCGGCATGACTGCTGTGATAAACAAATTCCAGAGGATACTCGGACTAAAGGGGTGCAACTACCCTAAAACTGCACGTTGTCTCAGCGATAATGAGCGCCCGGTTGTATTCATAACTCATATCGAGCATCATTCAAACCAGACATCATGGTACGAAACCATGGCTGATGTAGTGATGATTGAGCCTGGCAGCGATCTTACTGTTGACCCTGACAATCTGCAGAAGGCGTTAGACAAATACAGGGATAGGAAGTTCAAGATAGGATCATTTTCCGGATGTTCAAACGTAACGGGGGTCTTCACACCCTATCACCAGCTTGCCCGTATAATGCACGAGAACGGCGGCCTTTGCTTTGTTGACTTCGCGGCTTCGGCTCCCTATGTCGATATAGACATGCATCCTTCCGAAAGCATGGAGAAGCTTGACGCCATCTTCTTCTCACCCCACAAGTTTCTGGGCGGACCGGGGTCGTCCGGCATAATGGTCTTTGACAAATCGCTCTACAAGTCCACCGCCCCGGACCAGCCCGGCGGAGGAACGGTAGACTGGACCAACCCGTGGGGCGAATACAAGTATGTTGACAGCATTGAATCAAGGGAGGATGGCGGCACTCCGGGGTTCCTCCAGCTGATAAGGGCGGCGCTGGCTGTCAGGCTGAAGGAGATGATGGGAACGGAGATGATATGTGCCAGGGAGGAGGAGCTGGTGCAGAGGACCTTTGAAGGACTCCTGCCTCTGCCCGGGCTTCATATCCTCGCCCCGCAGCTGAGACACCGGCTTGGCGCCATCTCCTTCTATATAGACGGCATGCACTACAACCTGGTTGTAAAATTACTCAGTGACCGTTACGGGATACAGGTACGTGGCGGATGTGCCTGCGCAGGTACCTACGGCCATTTCCTGCTTGATGTGACCTATGACCACAGCCATCGCATCACCGAGATGATCAGCAGGGGAGACCTGTCTGAAAAGCCCGGATGGGTAAGGCTCTCATTGCACCCTACAATGACGGATGAGGAGATTGAGACGGTGATACGGGCCCTCAGAGAGATAATTGAGCATGCCGCTGAATGGAGCAGTGATTATACATATAACAGGAAGACTAACGAGTTCAGCCATAAAAACGAATCCGGCGAAGGCCGGGAGATAGTCAGGTCATGGTTTAACATTCATAGCTGAAAGAGATGAGAGTAACGGAAGTGACCACCAGGGAGCACAGGAAGGAATTTGTAGATTTTCCCAGGAGACTCTATAAGGGAGATCCCTTCTGGGTGTGCCCGCTCGACAGCGAGGCTGAGGCTCTCTTTGACCCGGAGAAGAACTCCACTTTCAGGCATGGCGTGGCCACACGCTGGATCCTTACCGACAGCGGGGGCAAGACCATTGGAAGAGTGGCCGCCTTCATCGACGAGATACGCTCAAAAGCCAACAGACAGCCTACGGGCGGATTCGGATTCTTTGAGGTCATAGAATCACGCGAGGCAGCATTCGTGCTCTTTGATACAGTCAGGGACTGGCTTTCGGCCAGAGGCATGAAAGCAATGGACGGACCTATTAACTTCGGCGAGAATGACAACTACTGGGGGCTCCTCGTTGACGGATTCATGCAGCCCGGATTCGGCATGCCATATAATAAAAAATATTACAGGCAGTATTTTGAGGATTACGGGTTTGTTACCTACTTTGAACAGTACAGTTATCATAAGAATGTTGCAGCCGTTGAGGTCTTCCCGGAACGCTTCAGGAAAATAGCCGAGTGGATCTCAAAAAGACCAGGCTACACTTACCGCCATTTTGAATATAAGAATAAGGATAAGTTTATTGCCGACATCGTTGAGATATACAACGCTACCTGGTCGGTTTTCAAGGAGGACTTCACCCCGCTTGACCCGGCAATGCTGAACAACACCCTCAGCCAGGCAAAGGCATTCCTTGATCCGGAACTGATATGGTTTGCATATCATAATGAGAAACCTGTGGCTTTCTTTATCCTTTTACCCGATCTCAACCAGATCATCCGGCACTTCAACGGCAGACTGAACCTCTGGAATATGATCAGGTTCGTCTGGTATAAACTGACTCACGAGATCACACGCGCCAGGGCACTGGTAGCCGGAGTGCACCCGTCATACCAGAACAGCGGGATAGAATCAGCCATTTTCCTGGAGATCTTCCATGTCTTCCGGCGAAAGAAGTTTTATAAGGAATTTGAACTCTCATGGGTGGGCGACTTTAACCCCAAGATGATCTCAATTTATGAGGCCATCGGGGCAATCAGGGCAAAGACCCATCTGACCATGAGATACATGATTGATAAAACCCTTCCCTTCAAAATGTATAAGGATGAGATGGAGGAAAACAAGGCCGAACGGCAGGCAAAACTCAGGGAGTGAAATTTTTTTACTCCAGCTTTTGTATTTTTCTTATTGTTCATTATCTTTGCACTCCCTTGGAAAAGGGATTTTTAAAACAGTAACAAATTATATCAGAAGATGAAAGAAGGTATACACCCGAACAATTACAGGATGGTTGTATTTCAGGATATGTCAAACGGCACGTCATTTATCACACGTTCAACAGCCTCGTCGCGTGACACCATCAAATGGGAGGACGGAAATGAGTATCCGCTCATCAAGCTTGAGATATCAAACACATCACATCCTTTCTATACCGGCAAGATGAAGCTTGTTGACACTGCCGGAAGGGTAGACAAGTATATGAACCGTTACAAGAATCACATTGACAAGAAAGCGAAGTAGGGTTACATACACATGGAAGCTGCCTTAAACAAGGCAGCTTTTTTTTTGTTATCAGGGCAGACCTCTCCATGCGGTAGCAAGAAGGGGGTAAGATATATTTAACTAAATTTGCACAGTTTGACTTATTATGGAGAAAAAGGTTTTCAGGAAGTGGGATAGTCTGGGTTTTCAGGAGCTGGTTGACGAGGGGAGGGAGATAATACCCATTCTTTCTGATGGTGATGACCAGGAGCTGGCGGAGGTTGAGATACCGGGCAGTGTGCCGTTGCTGCCGCTACGCAATACGGTGCTCTTCCCGGGGGTGGTCATACCCATCGCCGTTGGCCGCTCCAAGTCGGTGCAGCTCGTGCGCGAGGCCTATCGCGGCGATAAGCTCGTTGCCGCTGTGGCACAGCTTGATGCAGAGGTGGAGGATCCGCAGATACGTGACCTGAACGTGGTAGGTACCCTTGGACAGGTGGTGAAGCTGCTGGAGATGCCTGACGGAACAACTACCGCAATAATACAGGGACGCAGACGCATCTCGGTGGTCAATGTACTGCAGACTTCACCCTACATGGCGGCACAGGTGAAGGCAATTCCTGAAGCAAGGGGCGGTGAAGACGAGAAGGACTTCGATATAATCATAGGCTCACTCAAGGATCTCTCCGTCAAAATAGTAAAGCTGAACCCAAATATCAATCCCGAAGCCTCATTTGCGGTTAAGAATATCGAAAACAGCACCTACCTGATCAATTACATCTGTGCCAACACCGAGATCAATGTCAACGACAAGCAGAAGCTGCTGGAGGCGACAACCCTCCGTGAGCGCGGAATGAGGCTGCTGGAACATCTTGTGCGTGAGATACAGCTCCTGGAGCTGAAAAACGAGTTGCAGTCGAAGGTCAAGTACGAGATAGACCAGCAACAGCGAGAGTTTCTCCTGCATCAGCAGATGAAGACCATCCAGAATGAACTGGGCGGCAATCCTGTTGAGAAGGAGGTGGAGGAGTACCGTCTCAGGGCTGAGAAGAAACTGTGGAATGAAGAGGTGGCGAAGGTCTTTGCCCGTGAGCTCGACAAGCTGGCACGCCTTAATCCTGCCGCCGCTGAATACTCGGTGCAGGTGAATTACATCCAGACCCTCCTGGAGCTGCCCTGGAATGAGTACACCACTGACAACCTTGACCTCAGGAACGCCCAGCGTGTCCTTGATGAAGACCACTACGGACTGGAGGAGGTTAAGGAGAGGATACTTGAGCACCTTGCGGTACTGAAGCTGAAGGGCGACCTTAAGTCGCCCATACTGTGCCTCTACGGCCCTCCCGGGGTTGGAAAGACCTCGCTGGGCAAATCCGTTGCACGCGCCCTTGACCGCAAGTATGCACGGATGTCTCTCGGAGGACTTCATGACGAGGCGGAGATAAGAGGCCACCGGAAGACATACATAGGTGCTATGCCCGGTAGGGTGGTGCAGAACATACGCCGTGCAGGCTCATCAAACCCGGTCTTCATCCTTGACGAGATAGACAAGGTGGGACAGGATTTCAGGGGTGACCCTTCCTCGGCACTTCTTGAGGTGCTTGACCCGGAGCAAAACACACACTTTTATGACAATTTCCTTGAACTGGAGTTTGACCTCTCCAAGGTACTGTTCATAGCTACTGCCAATACCCTTGCCACGGTCAGTCCTGCCCTCCGCGACAGGATGGAGCTGATAGAGATTACGGGATACCTGGTTGAGGAGAAGAGGGAGATAGCCGTCAGGCATCTCATTCCTAAACAGCTTGAGGCCCATGGTGTTACTGCTGACCAGTTCAGATTGTCAGGCGAGGTTATTGAAGATGTTATTCAGAAGTACACCCGTGAGTCGGGCGTCAGGGAGCTTGACAAGCGCATAGCAAAGCTGGTCAGGTTCCGTGCACGTGAGATAGCCTTCAACAACACCCCTGAAGCTGATGTGACACGTGAAAAGGTGGCGGAGATACTCGGCCCTCCGAAATACCTTAAAGACATCTATGACGGCAATGACCAGGCCGGTGTTGTCACCGGACTGGCGTGGACAGCCACCGGCGGTGAGATACTTTTTGTGGAGACCAGCCTTAGCAGGGGCAAAGGCAATCTGACCCTCACCGGTAACCTCGGCGATGTAATGAAGGAATCAGCAGTTATAGCCCTTGAATACCTGAAAGCGCATGCCTCCATGCTTAGCCTGCCTGAGACATTCTCCGAAAAATGGAATATACATATCCATGTTCCCGAAGGGGCCATACCCAAGGACGGACCGTCGGCAGGAATCACTATGGCCGTATCCGTTGCCTCCGCATTCACCCAGCGAAAGGTCAAAAAGTATGTGGCCATGACGGGAGAGATTACACTGAGGGGAAAGGTGCTTCCCGTGGGCGGCATAAAAGAGAAGATACTGGCTGCAAAACGTGCTGGCATAAAGGAGATCGTGCTCTCTGACCTGAACCGCAAGGATGTTGAGGAAATAAAGGATAAATATGTCCGCGGACTGAAGTTCAGGTATGTTGACACCATCATGGATGTGCTTGAACATGTGCTGCTTCGGCAGAAGGTCGCCAACGCCAGAAATATTCAATTTGACTAACAGATATCACAAATCATGAACAAAATTGCCGTTTTTCCCGGTTCCTTTGATCCCTTTACCGTTGGGCATGAGGCCCTGGTGAAGCGAGCTCTGCCGCTGTTTGAAAAAGTCATCATAGCTGTTGGCGAGAATGCTGAGAAGAATAGCCTTTTCAGTATTGAGATGAGACTGAAGATGATCTCAAAGGTCTTTGAGGGCGAGAGCGGGGTAGAGGTCACCAGGTTCAGCGGCCTGACGGTCGATTTCTGCCGCAGGCATAAGGCCCGGTATATCATTCGCGGACTGCGCACGGCGGCTGATTTTGAATATGAGAGGGCCATGGGCCACATGAACTGGAAGATGGCCCCGGAGATAGATACCGTGTTTTTGCTTACAAGCACGGAGCACACCCCTGTGAACTCCACCATTGTGCGTGACATCATAAAGAACGGTGGCGATGCCTCGATGTTCGTCCCGGATTCAATAAATATTTCAGATTATCTCGCCGGCTGATCACTCAACCCTCAGGGTATAGTTCAGCAAGTCAAGCAGCGACAGGAAGGTGTTTGATTTTATCCGTGCTATTTCCGAAGGTGTAAGCCATTCGGCGTGGGTGATCCCCTCCTCTGCCTGTGGTTCGGTGATCATCTCTCCATTGTACCCCATGCGGAACCACCATGTCTTTTTCATGTGAGGCTTGTTGTCAAAGAGGTAGGTGTGATAGGTGGGAGGCAGGGATCCTTCAATGAAATGGTCCCGTAAATTGCACTCCTCGGTCACCTCCCTGAGGGCACACTGCTCAGGTGTCTCCCCCTTTTCTATATGGCCCTTTGGCAGATCCCACCTTCCGTACCGCATGATGAACAGGTATTTTCCGGACGGATGGCCTATCAGCCCCCCTGCAGCTTCTATCACGGTAAACCACGAGGAGAATACAGTCCACAGATTGTTGATATCCGATGAATAAATATTAAGCGAAGGGATCTCATTATTGACTGCAAACTGTGATATTTGGGCGAAGAGCTCCTCCTCCACATTGTATTTGTGGAAAAGAGCGTATTTTTGCACCCTGTCAGGCTCGGGGGAGAGAGTGATTACCCTGTTGTCAAAATATATTTTATACCTCAACATATGGATGATATAGCAAATAGAACTGCAGAATACCTCCTGCAAATTAACGCAATTAAATTACAACCCGCAAAACCTTTTACCTGGGCCTCCGGCTGGAGATCGCCCATCTATTGTGACAACCGCATGACCCTCTCTTTTCCGGAAGTCCGGGCCTTCATCAGGGATGCCTTTGCAGAAAGGGTCAGGCAGTTATATCCGGATGCCGGACTGATAGCCGGGGTGGCTACAGGTGCCATAGCGCACGGAGCCCTGGTGGCAGAGCGCCTGGGGCTGCCTTTCATCTATGTCAGATCGGGCGCCAAGGATCACGGTCTGGGCAACCAGATTGAAGGTTACTACCAAAAGGGACAGAAGGTGGTGGTGATTGAGGACCTGATCTCTACGGGGGGAAGCAGCCTCGGAGCTGTCAGGGTGCTCCGCGAGGCAGGTTGCGAGGTGCTGGGGATGATAGCCATATTCACATACGGCTTCGGTAAGGCAGCTGACGCCTTCAGCAATGAGCAATGCAGGTTGGATACCCTCAGTAATTACAACACTTTGGTAGACAAGGCGGCAGCATCGGGATATATCACGCATGAAGATGTGGAGGCCCTTAAGGAGTGGCGCACAGCACCTGCTGAATGGGGGAGGGAGAAATAAAGGTTAAAGGTTAAAGGATAAGGGATAAAGGTTAAAGGTTAAAGGTTAAAGGAGAAAGTGAAAGGGAAACGTAAATTCAGGGAGGACCAGAGATGAGTCCTGTAACAACTTATACCAGCAGAAGGGGTGAGGTACCCTGCGGAGACAGTGACCTCTATGCTTTCCTGACTGACATGCGCAACCTCAGTACTGTAGTGCCTGAAGGCATGATAACCGACTGGCAGGCCACTGAAGACCATTGCAGCTTCAAGATTGAGAAGACAGGGAGAATATCGGCATCGCTTGCTGAGGCACTGCCTCATTCATTGATTAAATATAATGCAGAGACATTCCTGACCGGAAGAATGACAATAGAGGTGGAGATTGAGTTTATCACTAATTTCAGATCTTCATTTCACCTTACTGCCGGAGTTAACATGAACCCCATCATGAAGCTGTTCCTGGGAGACTCAGCCGGCAGGTATCTTGACAGTCTCATTGATGCAATAGAGTCTTACAAGGGGTTCGCCAAGCTCAGAGGATATAATCAATCTCTTTAAAGGCATACTCAGCGGTCTTGCCGTCTCTTCTGCGCACCGCCAGCATACCGTCAGACCTGACGCATTCAATCATTCCTTCGAACTCTCCCCGGCTGTCGGCATACCGGTGCCATTCGCCCGACCTGTACAACACCTCATGATACTCCCGTGCCAGGGCCGCTGTCTCACCGTTCAGGATCATTTTGTACCTACGGTCAAGCATGTCAGTAAGCCTGGCGGTAACGGCCGGCAGGTCATGACTGTAGCCGGTGACCAGAGCCAGGGAGACAGGGTTGGGGGCTCCTCCACTGAAGATGGTCTGGTTGACATTAAGCCCTATACCGGCAACGGTGCTGCTAAACACCTCGCCCATTATGCTGTTCTCAATCAGGATACCTGCTATTTTGTCATCCCTGACGTAAATATCGTTGGGCCATTTAATCCTCGCTTCTGACGTATGGAGGCTGGCCAGGTCATGTACGGCCAGGGAGATCATCTGCGAAATGACAAACTGTTCAGCAGGCTTTACCGTGAACGGGTAGAGTATCACGCTCATCAGCAGGTTGCTGCCGGGCTCACTCTCCCATCTGTTTCCCGTCTGGCCCCTTCCGCTCTCCTGGTATGATGCCGTAATGACCGTCCCTTCTGCCGGGTTCGACTCACGCAAAAGAGCTGAAGCCACCGTGTTGGTAGATGACACTTTTTCATACTGTATGACATGTGATCCTATTATCATGATAACCAGATATTTATTCTGTATGTTTCAGGCAAAACCGGCTCTTTTGTCCCTTCCGGCCAGATTGGCACCCTTATTGTAAAAAGAGCAGGAGTCGGACGAAAATACGGATAAATGTTCGTAATTTTGCGGCTGTTAACAGGAACTGTTTATTACTGAAAAGATTATTGATGAGAAAAGCCGGAAAAGAGGCCACCCGGATGACAGAGAGCATTGCTAAGGGTTTGTTTGAGCAAAAGGGAGAAAAGGTGGCACTGATTGATCTGAGAAATATTGAAAGCAGGGTATGTGACTTTTTTGTTATAACCCATGCCGCATCCACGAAACAGGTTGATTCGCTGGCATGGTCCGTAGAGGATGTTGTACGCAAAGAGACAGGCAGAAAGCCTTATCATATCGAAGGTAGAGAAAACTGCATATGGGTCCTGCTTGATTACGGTGATGTTCTCGTACATATTTTTCAGCAGCCTTACAGGGACTTTTACGACCTCGAATCGTTGTGGGCCGACGGCCGCATGACTATCCTCGAGGACAAACCAGAAATGAAAGGTTAATGATATATGGCAGAGAGCAAAGAGACTCCGAAGTCAGACAAGAACGATAAGAAGCCCAAAGCATGGTTCAACACCAGCTGGCCAATTGTTATTCTTGTGTTGACATTTATTGTATTCCAGCTCCTCTTCTCAGGCAAATACACCCAGAAAGCCGGGCAGAGGGAGATTGAAGAGATGGTCATGAATCACGATATCGAGAAGATTATCGTGATCAATGAGGAACAGGCTGAGATCTACCTATGGGCAGACTCGATCAAGAGCGGACGCTATCCTGATTTTGCCGAGCAGCGCAGCTTTGGCCTGCAGCCACAGAGGCCGCACTACTATCACACCTTCGGAACGGTGGAGCTCTTCCAGGAGTTTTTTGAGGCCGCCCAGGACAAGGCCGGTTACACAGAAGATGACCGCATCTACCTCGAATATCAGAAGAGAAAAGATTACCTCGCCACCTTCCTGGGAGTCATACTTCCGTTTCTGATCATTGCGCTGCTTTGGATTTATTTCATGCGACGCATGGCTGGCGGCGGCGGTGCCGGCGGTGCCGGAAACATCTTCAGTGTAGGCAAATCCAAGGCACAGATCTTTGATAAGGACACTCACATAAAGACAAACTTCAGTGATGTTGCAGGTCTGGAGGAGGCCAAGACCGAGGTGATGGAGATTGTTGATTTCCTGAAGAACCCGAAAAAATATACCTCCCTCGGAGGCAAGATACCCAAGGGTGCTCTGCTTGTAGGCCCTCCGGGGACAGGGAAGACACTGCTCGCCAAGGCCGTAGCCGGTGAAGCCAACGTGCCTTTCTTCTCAATATCGGGGTCAGACTTCGTCGAGATGTTTGTCGGCGTCGGTGCCTCTCGCGTCAGGGACCTCTTCAAGCAGGCCAAGGAGAAAGCGCCATGCATAGTTTTCATTGATGAGATAGACGCTGTGGGGCGTGCCCGCGGCCGCAACCCGAACTTCGGGGCCAATGACGAACGTGAGAACACACTGAACCAGCTCCTTACCGAGATGGACGGCTTTGGAACCAACAGCGGGGTGATAATACTGGCAGCCACCAACAGGGCGGATATACTCGACAAGGCCCTCCTCAGGGCAGGCCGTTTTGACCGCCAGATACACGTTGAGCTTCCTGACATCAAGGAACGCGAGGCTATCTTTAAGGTACATCTGCGCCCCATCAAGCTCGAAGCGGAATTTGATGTCGCCTTTCTTGCAAAACAGACCCCCGGGTTCTCAGGTGCCGATATCGCTAACGTATGCAACGAGGCAGCCCTGATCGCCGCCAGGGGAAACAAGACCGTGGTGGAGAAACAGGATTTCCTCGACGCCATTGACAGGATTATAGGCGGGCTGGAGAAGAAGAACAAGATCATCTCCATGGAGGAGAAGAGAACCATAGCATATCACGAAGCCGGGCATGCCACAGTTAGCTGGCTCCTGGAACATGCCAGTCCCCTGCTTAAGGTGACTATCATTCCCAGGGGGAAAGCCCTGGGGGCAGCATGGTACCTGCCTGAGGAGAGATCGATATCTACCCGTGAACATATCTTTGACGAGCTTGCCTATGCCCTGGGCGGCAGGGCAGCTGAAGAGCTGGTCATCGGTAAAATTTCAACCGGCGCCCTGAGCGACCTTGAGAAGGTAACCAAACAGGCATACGCCATGGTGGCCTACTTCGGAATGTCTGATGCGGTTGGTAACATGAGTTATTACGACTCATCCGGACAGTCGGAATACGGATTCACGAAGCCCTACAGCGAGAAGACCGCCGAACTGATCGACAGCGAGGCCAAAAAGATCGTTGAGCAGTCGTACAACAAGGCTAAAGAGGTCATCTCAGCCAATATTGACGGCCTGAGGCAGCTGGCTGAACAACTCCTCGAAAAGGAGGTGATATTCAGTGAGGACCTTGAGCGGATATTCGGCAAGCGCAAGGGTGATCACTCAAGAGATCTGACTGATGATAAACACCTTCCGGAAATTCCGGCAGCCACTGAGGCCACTGCAATCACGGAGTCCCCGGTGACTCCGGAAACCACGGCAGCGTCTGAGAACATCGACACTCCGGCAGCTCCGGCATCACCGGCTGAACATGGAGAATGAATGGGTTGTCATAGCGGGCTTCACTGATGATGTAAGAAGTCAGATAGCTGTTGAACGCCTTCTCACCAGCGATATAGATGCGGTGGCCGTAGACAAGCGCGACAGTATTTACAAGATCGGTGAGATAGAGGTTTTTGTTCATCGTGATAATGTGCTCATTGCTATGGATATAATCAAAGATCTTTGAGGTGACCAATCTTACCAGGCGTACAGTTACAGGTGCATTCATCGTGATATTCGTGCTTGGAGGGCTATGGCTCCATCCTGTCTCGTTTTTCCTGGTTGGGGCGGTGATGATAGCAGGTACCCAGCGCGAATACTACATCATGGTGAGGGGAACGGGAGTACGTCCCCAAATGGTTGCCGGAATTGTAAGCGGTTTCATCCTCTACTTCACATCAACAATGATTGCTCTCGGATGGCTGCCCATGAAGGGGCTCCTTGTACTTATACCCTTGGTATCCATAGTGATGCTGCTGGAGCTCTTCAGGAATGTGGAGCGGCCGTTTGATTCGCTGGCCCACACCTTCTTCTCTATCCTGTACANNTCCATGTTCCCGTTCGCGGCTTTCAACAGAGGGGGGATTGCACCGCTGGTGCCCATGGAGGGGATTGAATTTTCACCGGGAATAATGATCGGTTTCTTCCTGCTCCTCTGGACCAATGACACCGGGGCCTACCTCGTCGGGTCATCTCTGGGAAAACATCGTCTTTTTGAACGCATCTCCCCGAAGAAGTCGTGGGAAGGATTCGTGGGAGGGATGGTGCTGACCCTTCTCGTCGCCCGTCTCTTCTTCGGATGGCTGGGCGTTGAAGATACTAACAGGTGGATGATAATAGCACTGATCATCTCCATTGGCGGAACACTGGGAGATCTCCTGGAATCATTGCTCAAGCGCAGCCTGGGGCTTAAAGACTCAGGGACGATCATGCCGGGACACGGAGGATTTCTCGACAGGTTTGACAGCGTGGTGGTGGCATTTCCGCTGGTATATTTTTATCTGGCAATAACAGGATAATCATGGCATTAAGAAAATTTAAAATACACAGGGAAGGGTACAGAATTATTCTGGGAGCCCTTGTCCTGCTTGTCAGCCTGAACGCTGCGGCATGGCTCCTCTGGCCGGGACCGACGCTGGCGCATTACGGGGGCCTGGTGGCATCGCTCCTTTTCCTGGGCTTTATCGTGATGTTTTTCCGTACGCCGGCAAGACTCGTTGAGCCTGACCCGCTGCTTATCTACGCACCTGCAGACGGCAAGATTGTTGTGATAGAAGAGACATTTGAAAGGGAGTACTTCCGTGACAACAGGCT
>DCSU01000085.1:40046-46493 GCA_002325785.1 Bacteroidales bacterium UBA1458
TCCTATACCCATTACCAGCCCGGCAAGAAATACCTTGCCCGCAGCCCCAAATCGTCATTGCTGAACGAAAGGAGCAGTATAGTTGTTACTTCAGATAACGGCACAGCCCTACTCATAAGGCAGGTAGCGGGAGCAATGGCACGACGCATCGTCACTTACTCCAAAAAGGGAGAAAAGGTGAACCAGGGTGACGAGCTCGGATTCATCAAGTTTGGATCACGTGTGGATATATTCCTGCCGACCGGTACGGAGGTTAACGTTGAGATGTTTGAGCAGGTGAGGGCAAGCCGGACCATACTTGCGAGAGTAAATTAACTATAAGAAAAATGAAAGCAGACACCGGAATACTTGATCTGACACCCGACGTAAAATGGATAGGGGTGCTTGATCCGGATATAAGGACATTTGATATTGTGATGCAAACTGAACACGGAACAACATACAACTCATATTTCATCAATGCGGAGAAGAAGACCGTTATCGAGACGGCCAAGGAGAAGTTCAGTGAAACATGGCTCAGCAAGCTGAGGAGGGTCACTGACCCTGCCGATCTGGCCTACATCGTGCTTGACCATACCGAGCCTGACCATTCAGGAGCAATGAGGCAGCTGCTTGACCTGGCGCCCTCAGCAGTGGTGGTGGGCAGCGGCAACGCCATCAGGTACCTCTCTGACATTGTCAACAGACCNNNNACGCTGAAATTCATCTCAGCCCCCAACCTTCACTGGCCTGACACCATTTATACCTGGCTGGTTGAGGAGAGGATACTCTTCACCTGTGACTCCTTCGGGGCGCATTACTGTAATGAGGAGATGTTTGATGACCTCACGGGCGACTACAGTAAGGATTTCAGGTATTATTTTGATGTGATAATGAAGCCTTACAGCAAATTTATGCTAAAGGCCATTGAAAAGATCAGGCCACTTGACATCTCAATTATTGCCCCTGGTCATGGCCCGGTACTCAGGCAGGAATGGAAGAAGAGAGTTGATGAATCTCATGACCTGGCCTCAGCTTATATCAGGCTGACCGAAGGATCCGGGGAAAAACGGTTGCTGATAACCTATGTCTCCGCCTATGGATATACCAGGGAGATGGCGGAGCTTATTGCCCGGGGAGCCTCCGCGGTAAAGGATGTCAAAGTTGAGGTGATGGATATCGAAACTGCTGACATCGGGGAGATTGACTCAAAGCTTACTGTTGCCGACGGAATTATCGTAGGGTCTCCCACGATCAACCAGAACACCCTTCTGCCGGTATACAAGCTGGCAGCGATGGTCAGTCCTCTCCGCGACAGAGGCAAACTGGCCGGCTCATTCGGATCCTACGGATGGAGCGGAGAGGCACCTGTTCTCATTGCAGAGATGCTCAGAAACCTCAAGCTCCGGTTCTTTGAGGAGCCGGCGGCATATAAGTTCCTGCCCGAAAGCGATAAGGAAAAGCCACTCATTGAATATGGAGAGAGGTTCGCACGCGAACTGACAGCACCCCGGGCAGAGGCCTGAACAAACAGCAAGGTATATAAAACAGGCAGAGACGTTGCACCCAACGTCTCTGCTCATTTATTACCAACCGGTTAAGTGGTTGTGATCCCTGATTATGAAATCGGGACCGAACGGATCTTCTCCTTTTTCTTCTCTTCTTCCAGCTTAGGTATCTCAACATTCAGGATACCATCCCTGTAATTGGCGCCGATCTTTTCTCCGTTGACATCCTCAGGCAGATAGAAGCTGCGGCAGAATGAGCTGTAGCTGAATTCCCTGCGCCTGAAGCCCTCAACATCCTCCTGCTTCTCTTCCTTCTGTTCAGCTGAGATTGTCAGAACATCATCCTTGACTTCAATTCGCAGATCCTTCCTGTCCATGCCCGGAACGGCAAGCTCAAGATAGAATGCCTTCTCATCTTCCCTTATATTCACTGCAGGCAAGCTGCTCGCATTCCTGTTGAATGTCGGGAAAAAATCTTCATTAAGGAAATCCGACAGCGTAAGCGGTTTGTAATTCCTTCTGGTGATCATTGGTAACATAGCGACCTCCTTTTTATTATGGTTAGACATTAATTACGTTTTCACCGCTAATATTTCAATCTCCATGCCGTCCGTTATATTATGCCAATATGGCATGATAATCTTATTGTGACATGACAATATGGCATTTAAGGTAAACTGATTGCAGAACCGGGAAATCTTTATAATTTTGAGTTGAGGAGTTTTATCCGTTGCCTGCTGCAGCGGGATTTAAATACCTGATCTGAAGCCTGATGAACACAACCTTGCGTAATATATTGATACTAATAGGCTTAGCATTTCTGATCTATCTCTTCTGGTATTTCCGGAGCATCTTTGCCTACATCCTGATAGCAGGTGTCATCTCACTGATCGGGCGACCAGTGGTTGACCTTCTGAGCAGCATCAAGGTATGGAAGTTCAAGTTTCCAAAGGCATTGAGTTCACTTCTTACACTCTTGCTGCTATACGGCCTGATGGCTCTCTTCTTCATGATTTTCATCCCGCTGATTACCAAACAGCTTGATGCTCTTTCAGGCTTTGATGCAGGTTCCATAGTACAGGGTCTGCGTGATCAGCTTGACAAGCTTGACACTGTCATCAGGAAGATATACCGCGACATGCCTGCAGATAAAACTCTGTATGACATGGCAGTTACAACCATCACTAACATTCTTAATCCGGCGTCAATCAGTGATTTTGCCGGCAACATTGTGACTTTGATCAGCAGGGTAGTCGTTGCCGCCGTGGCAATAACCTTCCTCGCCTTCTTCTTCCTGAAGGATGAAGGCCTCTTCAAGGAGACGGTGATGGTTATGGTTCCGGATCAGTACGAAACAAGAATCAGGAATGTGCTGCATTCAATAAAGCATCTCCTGATAAGATATTTTATCGGTATTATTATCCAGAGCACCATTGTTCTCATCAATATCACTATTGGCATGACCATAGTAGGGTTTCCGTTCCATCAGGCGCTGGTGATGGGGCTGCTGGTTGGCATCTTCAATGTGATACCCTATCTCGGACCCTGGCTGGGAGGCTCGGTTGCAGTGCTCATGGGGGTGGCAACAGCCGTGACCACGGCTGGCTTCCCTGTCATCTGGCTCCTTATAGTTTACATGCTCATCGTTATTGCATGCACGCAGCTGATTGATAATAACCTGATCCAGCCTATGATCTATTCGCGGAGCGTAAATGCCCATCCCATTGAGATATTCCTTGTGATCATGGCTGTGGGTAGCTTTGCAGGCATCATCGGGATGATTGTGGCGGTGCCCGCATATACCGCAATGAGGGTCTTTGCCCGCGAGTTCTTCTATAACTTCGGGCCTGTCCGAAAACTTACCTCGGGCTTTGGCAAGGAGTCAAGGGAGACAAAAGAGGCCAGGGATGAATGGGAGGCAAAAGAGGCAGGTGAGACCGCGGTGCCCGGACAGGCCCAGGATGCCGGAGAAGGCGCAGGGAAACAGCAAACCGGGGGAAAAAAGACGAAGAAATGAAATCAGTGATCGTCTCCGGACTGGGCCGGATTGCAAGGTTTTATTATGACGGATTCCGCAACATGTCATGGTGGGGAAACAGGGTGTGGATCATTATCCTTATTAAACTGTTCATCATGTTCCTCATCCTTAAGCTCTTCTTCTTCCCCGATTTCCTGAAGACCAACTTCAGGTCAGACGAGGAGCGGAGCGATTATGTGCTGGAGCAACTTACGGGAAATAACTGACATTATGATAGAAAACGTTGATCTTACACTGGTAAACTGGTCGAGGGGGCAATTCGCCCTGACTGCCATATATCACTGGCTGTTCGTGCCTCTTACCCTTGGTCTCTCATTCATCCTCGCGTTTATGGAGACTATTTACGTGCGTACCGGCGATGAGGCATGGAAGAAGATCACAAAGTTCTGGATGACCCTTTTCGGTATCAATTTCGCCATCGGGGTGGCCACCGGCATCATCCTGGAATTTGAGTTCGGAACCAACTGGTCAAACTACTCATGGTTCGTTGGAGATATCTTCGGGGCTCCGCTGGCCATAGAAGGGATTCTGGCCTTCTTCCTCGAATCGACTTTCGTGGCCGTGATGTTCTTCGGCTGGAATAAGGTGAGCAAGAAATTTCATCTGGCCTCCACATGGCTGGTGGCCGTGGGTGCCAATCTCTCGGCCCTCTGGATTCTTGTGGCTAACTCCTGGATGGAAAACCCGGTAGGGATGGTATTCAATCCGGATACCGCCCGCAACGAGATGAGCAGCTTCCGTGAGGTGCTCTTCAACCCTGTTGCAATTGACAAGTTCACACATACCGTCACCTCAGGCTTTGTGCTGGCTTCAGTATTTGTGATCGGCATAAGTTCATGGTTCCTTATCAGGCGCAGGGAGGAACTGCTTGCAAGAAAGAGTATTCTCATTGCAGGCATCTTCGGCCTGGTATCCGCCCTGGCGGTGGCCATGACCGGAGACAGTTCGGCACGCACCATTGCGAAGGTACAGCCTGTCAAGTTCGCAGCAATGGAAGCACTGTATGAAGGCAAGAGCGACGCCGGCCTGACAGTGATCGGGGCGCTGAAAGACAGCGGCGAGAGGATGGGTGAAAAGAGAGTACAGGACGTTAAGATGAAGATCGAGATACCCAAGCTGCTCTCGTTTATGACAACAGGAAAGGCAGATGGGTATGTACCCGGATTGAAAGACCTGGTCAATGGTAATCCTGAGAGGGGAATCATGTCTGTCAGTGAGATGATGGAGCGTGGGACCCTTGCCCGGCAGGTGCTTACAGACTACAAGATGGCAAAGGAGCTGGGCGACGCTGAAACCATGGCCGTTCTCGCCGCCAGGTTCAATGACAGCGATTTTACGGACAACTACTTCAGGTACTTCGGCTACAGCTTTTTTGAACATCCCTGGCAGGTGATCCCGTCAGTACCGGTAACCTTCTACAGCTTCCGCATAATGGTGGGACTGGGCTTTTTCTTTATCCTGCTCTTCATACTGGCTATCTACCTCCACCGCAGGAATACGCTTGAGAAGAACCGCTGGTTCCTCTGGATAGCACTCTTTTCGATACCGCTGGCATACCTTGCCAGTGAGCTCGGATGGGTAGTGACTGAGATGGGGCGTCAGCCATGGATAATACAGAACCTGATGCCTGTCAATGTTGCAGTCTCCAACATCAGCGCCGGAGCAGTGCAGACAACCTTCTGGCTCTTCGCCCTGCTCTTCACAGCCCTGCTGATAGCTGAGATATCCATTATGGTTAAACAGATCAAAACGGGTCCGAAACACTAGGACGAGAAAACAATGACACCTATGATAACGCACGCATTCCTGCAAGACTACTGGTGGCTGATAATATCACTTCTCGCCGGTCTCCTCGTGTTCCTGATGTTTGTCCAGGGCGGACAGTCATTTATCTTTTCGCTTCCGCGAAGCAACATGCAGCGGACGATGCTTGTCAATGCCCTTGGCAGAAAATGGGAGTTCACCTTCACCACCCTCGTCACTTTCGGCGGGGCCTTCTTTGCCTCATTCCCGCTCTTTTATGCCACCAGCTTCGGTGGAGCTTACTGGGTATGGATGGCAATCCTGTTCAGCTTTATCATCCAGGCTGTGGCTTACGAGTACCGGTCAAAGCCTTCGAACGTATTCGGCACCAGGGTATTTGATACCTTCCTGTTCATCAACGGCTGCCTCGGTCCCTTCCTGATCGGTGTTGCCGTAGCAACATTCTTCACGGGATCGGACTTCACTCTTGACCTGTTCAACAGTGTGACATGGGGTTCAGGGTGGCACGGACTGGAGGCGCTGATAAACCCGGTTAACCTACTGTTGGGTTTTGCAGTGCTGTTCCTGGCTCGGGTACTGGGCTTGATGTACCTCAGAAACACTATTGATGACACAGAGCTGAGCGCTGGAATTAAAAGGTCGCTCGCCAGAAATGCATTTCCTTTCCTTGTCTTCTTCCTGGCCTTTATTGCCTTCATCCTGCTGGCTGAAGGTTACAGGGCCGACGGTGTGACGGGAGAGGTGACCATGGTGAAGTATCATTACCTGCACAATCTTCTGGGTAATCCCCTGACGCTAATCCTTTTTCTTGCCGGGGTGGTGCTTGTACTCATTGCGCTCTGGCTTGGTGCTGTGAAGGGCTCCGGGCGGGCCATCTGGTACGCAGGTGCGGGTACGGTACCGGTGGTGATGGCTCTCTTCTTCATGGCCGGTTACGGCGAGACGGCCTTCTATCCGTCATCAGCCGATCTGCAGAGCTCGCTGACCCTGGCAAAGTCATCGTCAAGCCGCTTCACCCTCATTACGATGATGTACGTCTCATTTATAATTCCTTTCGTGGTAACCTATATATGGTTTGCCTGGAGATCAATAAACAGGAAAAATATCACAGCCGAAGAGATGTCTGGTGAGGACCATATGTATTGAATTGCAACGAAT
>DCSU01000085.1:46530-70878 GCA_002325785.1 Bacteroidales bacterium UBA1458
AAAAAGCAATGGGATGTAACTGTATCCATTGAATTTCAACAATTCCCCTGGTGAGGAGAAGTTGGGGGAGGCAGCTTGCAGATAGGAGGGAGGCAGACCGGTGCTACGCGTCGCCAGCCGGTGCCCCATGGCGCCGGAGCAGGTTGAAAATAACTGAAATTATGATATAGGCTGCCATGATCAAAGGCAGTGAGGCGAGCTTCAGGATGAGAAGCAGGAGAACTGCAACGGCGGCGAAAAGCCAGCGATCTTCGTTGCCCTTCCATCCCAGGCTGGCGAACTTGAGCGAAAACATTCTTGTATTTATAAGCATCATCACGGCAAGGAAGATCGACAGAAGAGCTATGAACCAGGGCGAACCGGCCATGGCGTCAAAAAGTTGATAATCAGTGTATGCCGAGGCAATCACCACCGACACAACCGTGAAAGCACTTGCCGGCGTGGCCAGTCCCCTGAAGGAGGTTGCCTGTGTGGTATCATTGTTGAACTTTGCAAGCCTCAGAGCCGAGGCAGCAGGGATAAGTGAGGCGATGATGAACGCCGGCACTGAATCAAGCCCGCCTGACGTGAGCAGGTTGAGGACGATGGCGCCGGGAGCAACACCGAAAGTGACAACGTCAGCGAGACTGTCGAGGTCCTTACCAAGGTCGGAATATGCTTTCAACAGCCGTGCTGCAAAGCCGTCAGAAAAATCGAGCAGTGCCCCGGCCATGATGCAGAAAGCAGCATACTCATTGTAACCATTTATAGCGTAGATAGTTGCGGCAAAGCCCGAGACCAGGTTGAGGAGCGTTATCGAGTTGGGAATGTGTTTTATCATGGCTTATACAGAGGTGGGGTAAAATTACAATATTCCGGACAACTATTATTTGTTTATTTTTGCATCTGGATTATGAGAGATCTTACTAATATCAAGATTGCTGTCGACTTTGACGGCACCATTGTGCAGCATGAGTACCCTGCCATCGGTAAGGAGGTGCTCTTTGCCTTTATCACCCTGAAGGAACTGCAGAAGAGGGGGGCGCTTCTGATACTATGGACATTCCGTACCGGCAGGGAGTTGCAGGAGGCTGTAGACTATTGCAGGCAGAACGGGATTGAGTTCTACGCGGTCAATAAAAACTATCCGGAGGAGCAGTGGACTGCTGATACGCCGCGCAAGGTGAATGTAGACATCTTCATTGACGACAAGAATGTGGGAGGCTTTCCGGGCTGGGGTGAGGTTCTGAACATGATTGACCCATGGTCAGAGCGTGAGGAGCAGGCAATGCGTGCCATCAAAACCAGGCGTTTCAGCCTGTTCGGGAAGAAATAAGTATCTACGGATGATGAGATTTGAAAACTATAGTGCAGCGTGCGGATTACGGTCCCGGATTTATGGTCATGGCGGCAAACCGCAAATAGCTTTTTTACTTATCCTCTTTGTGATTGTGGCAATGATATCATGCTCGGGATCACCGGGCGCGGGCAATGAAAAGCCGGCGGGCTCTTCTGTCAGCAGCACGGTGGCAGAGACCAGGCCTGTCAAGAGACTCATAGAGGTCCTCTCACCTGCTGACAACTCCACACTTGCATGCACTGACAGAATTATCTTTTCCATTGCGTTGGCGGCAGGGCAGCCGAAGGTTGATTCCGTTGAGCTCTGGGTCAACGGTCGGCTGGCCAGTACTCTTTATACCCTGCCGGCAACGGCGGAGCTTGACCCTGCCGGCACTCCGGGAAGAATAGCACTGCGTGCCGTGGCATACTCCCCGCTCTTCAGGCCGCAGACTATAACGCTTTTTGTATCTGCTCTTTCAGACATTACTCCTGTAATATACCGGCATCGTGTGGTAAAGAGCTATCCACATGACCGGAGGGCTTATACCCAGGGACTTGTCTTTGATGACGGGTTCTTCTATGAGGGAACCGGGCAGCAGGGCGAATCGTCACTGAGAAAAGTGGAGGTGGAGACAGGCAGGGTGATCAGCCAGGTCAATCTTGACGGCTCGCTCTTCGGTGAGGGGGTGGCGATGCTCGGCGAACGAATTTATCAGCTCACATGGACCACCAAGGTGGGCTTCGTCTATGAGAAAGCAACACTGAAGCAGATCAACCGGATCTACTATCAGACACAGGGATGGGGGCTCACAACAATGGGCGACAGCCTGGTGATGAGTGACGGGACTAACGTGATCTGGTTTCTCGACCCTGATTTCAACGTACTCTCCTCGGTTGAGGTATGGGATAACAAGGGGCTGGTTGATAATCTCAATGAGCTTGAAATGATTGACGGTGAATTATGGGCAAACATCTGGCAGACAGACAAGATAGCCCGTATAGACCCGCTGTCAGGCAAGGTACTGGGGTATGTGGAACTAAACAACCTGCTGCCCCGCGAAGAGCGTTCACAGGAGACTGACGTGCTCAACGGAATAGCCTGGGATGCAGGGCATAGACGCCTGTTTGTTACCGGCAAGTACTGGCCCCTCCTCTTTGAAATCACTGTCGCTCCGCTAACCCGCAACTGATCAGTTCTGCGGGCATCTTCATGTTGAAAACGTGTTAATAAACCCGGGCAAAATGTTTACAATAACATACAGGGCCGGATATCCGGCATAGGCATTAGTTGTAAATTTGAAACTCATTAAATTAAGGAAAAAAGGGATCATATGTCAAGGATAATTGCACTTGCCAATCAGAAGGGAGGAGTAGGAAAGACGACTACGGCAATCAATCTGGCCGCAAGCCTGGCAGCGCTTGAAAAGAAGGTACTTATTGTTGATGCCGACCCGCAGGCTAACGCCACCTCGGGTGTAGGCATTGATGCAAAACAGGTTAAGCTGACAGTATACGACTGCCTGATTGACGGGGCCAATCCCCGCGAGGCAGTGATGTCATGCAGCATAGAACATCTCTCGATCATACCCTCGAATATTGACCTGGTGGGTGCTGAGATAGAGATGCTGGAGAGGCCCGAGAGGGAGAAGACCCTCAAGAAGGTGCTTGCGGGCATTGCTTCCGATTACGATTATATTCTCATCGACTGCTCGCCGTCGCTCGGTCTGCTCACTGTCAACGCGCTCACCGCCGCTGACTCGGTGATAATACCTGTGCAGTGTGAGTACTTCGCACTTGAGGGGCTGGGCAAGCTGCTCAACACTATCAAGATAATTCAGACGAACCTTAATCCGGCGCTGGAGATAGAGGGTTTTCTTCTGACGATGTATGACTCACGCCTGCGTCTTGCAAACCAGGTGGTGGATGAGGTCACCCGTCACTTTCAGCAGATGGTATTCAATACTATCATCCAGCGAAACGTCAAGCTTTCAGAGGCTCCCAGCTACGGGCAGCCAGCCATACTCTACGATGCCGAATCGAGAGGTACGGTGAACTATCTCAACCTGGCCCGTGAACTGCTCGAGAGGGTGGAGGCCAGGCAGAAGAATTAATAACCGCTATCCGCACAATGAACACAGCCAAAAAGAGCCCGCTGGGCAGAGGCCTCGGCGCCCTGATTGATGGTGTTGAGAAAGAGGCACTGGAGAGGAAGGTTGAGGCCAACCTCCAGATTGATATCAATTCCATTGACGTCAACCCCTTTCAGCCGCGTACAAGGTTCGACAGCCAGTCGCTCGAAGAACTTGCTGCTTCCATCCGCCAGGTGGGAATCGTGGTACCCCTCACTGTAAGGGAGACACCCGAAGGACGTTACCAGCTCATTGCCGGTGAACGCAGGCTTCGCGCTGCGAGAATGGCAGGCCTAACCCATGTGCCGGCATACATCCGTACAGCTGATGACACGGCTATGCTTGAGATGGCGCTCGTGGAGAATATTCAGAGAGAAGATCTTGATGCTATCGAGGTGGCCATCACCTACCAGCGCCTCATAGAAGAGTGCAGTCTCACCCAGGAGCAGCTTAGCGACAGGGTGGGCAAACAACGCTCAACCGTAGCCAACTATATGCGACTGCTGCGCCTGCCTGCCGAGATACAGCTCGGCATCCGCAACAGAAACCTCTCCATGGGCCATGCCCGCACCCTGGTTAATATTGAAGACCCCGGGAAACAGATCAACATATTTTATCATATAATTGAGGAAGACCTGTCAGTAAGGGCAACAGAGGAGCTGGTGAGGCATCTCCAGAGTCCATCCGTGAAAGACCCCGTAAAGGTGGAAAAGAAAAAAAGGCTCAAAACTGAGTTTGATGAACTCGCCAGGCAGCTCAGCAGCCTGTTCCGGTCTGAAGTACAGTTCCGCATCAATGACAAGGGAAGAGGCAAAATCGTCATCCCCTTTGATGACAGCGATGAGATGGAGCGCATAATCGCATTGCTCGATAAACTTAACAGGTAATTAGTTATATTTGCCGGCAAACACTAAATGTTTGCCTTTTGGAGCTGTTCAGCAAAATAGCATTCCTGCTTGTTTTTTCATCTGTAATGACCTGCGGTACACTGGCACAGGACACAATTCCTGTCAGGAAAGAGAGGGTCCGCAGCTATATTATTGACCCGGTCAGATCAACAATGTATGCGGCAGCCCTTCCCGGCCTTGGCCAGATATACAACCGCAAGTACTGGAAGGTGCCCATAGTATATGCAGGCTTCGGAGCACTGGGTTATGCAGTCACCTTTAATACCAAAAATTACAACGAGTTAATAACAGCTTACCAGGATTTCAAAGATATCATACCAGAGACTGACAGCTATCTTGATCTGCTTGTAAATCAGGACCCCACTGAGTATGACCCCGTTCTTCACCCGGAGACCTACAACCCCTCAACGGAAGCATGGGTGAGTACCACACTGCTCAACGGGGTTGATTATTACCGCAAATTCCGCGACCTGTCTTATATCGGCATAGCAGCCTGGTATCTTTTCACTATCATCGATGCCCACGTTGATGGAAGCCTCTTCGACTATGATATAAGTGATGACCTGAATGCCTCCGTGCTCCCTGTATCCAGATCATTTGCCGGCTTATCACCGGGAATCACCATTGCAATTACAAGAAATTTCTAAAAACTGATGAAGATGAATCTTAGAATAATAATCCTTCCGCTTTTCTTTACCCTCTTTAATCTCTCTGTATCTGCAGTTAACGACACCATAATAATAAGAAATGATGATTCTACCGAACGCATAGAGAGTGATCTTGACAGCCTGCTCAACAACTGGTTCATCCAGATGTCTGTAGCCAGGGCTGAGTTCACTCCGGGTGATTCAACCATTGCCGAGTTCAGCGACAGCGTCTATAAGGACCGCATTGGCAGGATTAATTCCGTCATTCTCCTGCCTTATAATAATATCATCAGAAGCCATATCCATGTCTATACCCAGAGAAAACTTGACAGGTTCCAGGTCATGCTTGGGCTGCAGGATTACTATTTCCCCATGATAGAAGATATCTTTGACTACTATGGCCTCCCGGTGGAGCTCAAATATATGGCTGTCATTGAATCTGCCCTCAATCCAAATGCAGTCAGCCGGGCAGGTGCCACAGGCCTCTGGCAGTTCATGTACAGCACCGGACGCATGTACGGACTGACAATCAATTCGGTGGTAGACGAGCGTCGTGACCCGGTGAAGGCGACACATGCCGCCGCCAGGTATCTGAAAGATCTTCATGGAATATATCACGACTGGATACTGGTCATTGCAGCCTATAACTGCGGGCCGGGAAACGTCAACAAAGCTATTCGGCGTTCAGGCAACCGCAAGGATTACTGGGAGATATACTATCGTCTTCCACGTGAGACCCGTGGTTACATCCCTCAGTATGTGGCTGCTGCCTATGCAATGAACTATTACCGTGAGCACAAGATCACCCCGGTGCAGATAAACCTGCCCCTGGCCATCGATACGGTCATGATCTCACAGGACATCCATCTTGAGCAGATAGCGGCAGTGCTGGACCTGCCTCTTGAGGAACTCAGGGCCATGAACCCGCAGTACCGCACCGGCCTTGTTCCAGGCAAAAGCAAGCCCAGTGCCATCACACTCCCCGTTGACCGGCTGGGCGACTTCATCGCAATGACAGACACCATCACCGGGTACAGGAAAGAGCAGTACCTCACCAGGGTCAACCAGACCTCCATGCCGGTACAGTCGGCCTACAGTCCACCGAATGCCCAGGGTAAAACAGGCCTTACATATGTGGTTAAGGACGGCGATAACCTGGGGTTCATCTCAGAATGGTATGATGTGGGTCTCTCAGACCTGAGATACTGGAATAATATCTATCGCAATACCATCAAGATAGGGCAGAAGCTTACCATATATGTTGATCCGGCCAAAGCCGACAGGTACAGCAAGATCAATTCAATGAGCTTCGCTGACAAACAGAAGCTGGAAGGAAAGGTCACAGCTTCAGTCTCCGGAGCAAACCTGGCAACGTCAGGAGCTTCCACTGCCTCATCGTCAGCTTCGTCTGACACCGCATTTGACTTCTATACCGTCCGGTACGGTGACACCGTGTGGGATATTGCCAAGAAGTTTGAAGGGGTATCTGCCACTGACATTTTGAGACTGAACAATATCTCCGATGCTTCCAGGATTCAGGTGGGACAGAAGCTGAGGATCAGGAAAAAAAGCTGAATAATAATTAACTATGCGCCCTGGCAGAATACTGCTTTTTCTGCTTGCCGTCGTTCTGACGCTCTTCCTTCTGAGTCTTGCGATCACTCATCAGAGATCAGGGAGGAGCACCCTTTTTCATGATACATATGTTGAAACAGCTGTGCATGATACCGTCATTCATGATACTCTGGCGGACAGTGTTATAGTGTCTGTTGAGCCTACGGCTCAGACAGGGCAGGGTGAGGTTAAATTGCAGGATACCTCCGGGAGCGCATATTCTGAGGCTCGATCAGGAGTTGCCGGCAGCACACTGGCTGTTGATGAGACAGCCACTCCTGCCACCACGGTACCGGCACCCTTTCATCCGGGTGACGCCCTCCGGGACTCACTGTCAGGAGGACGCCAGGTAAGGATACTCTATTATGGTGATTCACAGCTAGAGGGCGACCGTGTAACCTCATTGCTCAGAAGGCAGCTGAGGGATGAGGGTGGAGGATCGGGGCCGGGCCTGATATCGCCGGTAATGCCGGTGATGTACACCCGTTCATACGTTGTAAGGTCATCATCAAACTGGAAGAGATACACACTGCTTGATTACCGGAAGGGCACTTTCCCGCACAACAGGCTGGGACCAATGCTTGCTGTATGCCGGTTCACCCCGGCGGGTGAGACCCTGACCTCACGAGACTTTGCCTCGGTAAGGATTAGTCCTGTCCCTGGTGCTGATGCCTCCGTTTCAGTGTACGAGAAGCTCAGGATCTTCTACGGGAATAATTTTGACACCATACTGGTAGGTATATGGTCAGGCAGCAACCTGGTTGACTTTGCGATGCTGCAGATGGGCGAAGGCCCCCTGGAATATGCTGTGCCTCTACCCTCCATCTCCGATATCACCGTTGAGTTTACGGGACGTAACTCTCCGGATATTTATGCACTAAGCCTTGAGAGCAATACCGGTGTGATCATTGACAATGTACCTGTACGGGGGAGCGCCGGCCTTGAGTTTGTAATGACTGATATTAAAGGCTTTGAGGGATGCCTCTCAAAACTCGATCCTGATTTGATTTTTATGCAGTTCGGACTGAATGTGGTAAGAAATGTCCGAAGTGAGTATCATTATTATGAGGAGGGCCTGGTTAAACAGGTTGACTACCTGAAGAGGGCTTCCGGGGGTGTCCCGGTGGTGTTGGTTAGCGTTACGGATATGGCCCTGAGGGTCAGTGATACCATCAGGCGCTTCCCGAATATCAGGGCCATAAGAGATGCACAGCAGAAGGCAGCGGGAAGGAGCGGCGCCATCTTCTGGGATGCATGGGAGTCAATGGGCGGCTCCGGCTCAATTCTTAAATGGTATGATCATAAGCCTCCGCTGGCCTCAAAGGATCTCACCCACCTCTCCAACGCCGGGGCCGACACAATAGCGGCGAGAATCTACAGTGACCTGCTGGTTTCACGGGCAGAGAAGATATCACCGGATACGGAGACATATGCCACCGGCACTCTATCCGCCGGGGAGGTGCCTGCGGAGACATATGCAACCGGCGACCTCACAGCCGGGGAAATGACTACAGAGACATCTGCAACCGGCGACCTNNGGGCATCTCCGCCTCCGCCTCCGGCGAGGATACACAGGAGAAGGGCATCTCCGCCTCCGCCGAGGCCGACGCTGATGATGAGGGCGATGGGTGGGTTGCTTACCTTCTGAAATATAATCCGCGCCAGGCATTCATCTTCACCACAACAGGATTCTGGATCTTCTTCCTGATAGTGATGGCAGGTTTTGCAATCCTCCACCGTAAGAGAGCGATGTGCCATACATGGCTCCTGCTGGTGAGCCTGTACTTTTACTACCGGGTCGGTGGACTGTTCATCATCCTCCTGCTGCTTACCACAGCCCTGACTTATTACACAGCTCTGATGACCGCCAAAGCACAGGGCAAAGGCGGGAGACGGTTCTGGCTGGTCACAAACATCGTGTTGCTGCTGGGATTCCTCTCCTACTTCAAGTATGCCGGCTTCATCACTGATGCAATAAACTCACTTTTCAATACTGCCTTTATTGCCCACGATATCTTTTCGGCCTGGTCAAACAGCCTCTTCGGAACCTCTTATGACATCAACACCATAGTGCTGCCGGTAGGGATATCCTTCTTCACCTTCCAGGCCCTCAGCTACAGCATTGACGTCTACCGCGGACGCATGGCCCCGGAAAGAAATATTGCCGACTTTGCGTTTTACCTGACCTTCTTCCCTCAGCTTGTTGCCGGGCCAATCGTCCGAGCCTCCGAATTCATACCGCAAATGAAGGGCGAGTACACCATCAGTCGCAATGAATTCGGATACGGTGTATTCCTCATCCTTCAGGGGCTGGTCAAGAAGATGCTTATCTCGGACTACATCTCTGCAGGGTTTATAGACAGGGTCTTTGAGACGCCCGCACTCTTTTCGGGTTTTGAAAACCTGATGGCTGTATATGGTTACGGGCTGCAGATCTACTGTGATTTTTCAGGTTACACTGACATTGCCATCGGCGTTGCGATGCTGATGGGCTTCCGGCTGCCTCTGAACTTCAACTCGCCTTACAAGGCAGCTAATATTGCGGATTTCTGGAAACGCTGGCACATTTCCCTTTCGAGGTGGCTCAAGGATTATCTCTATATTCCACTGGGTGGCAACAGGAAAGGTCCGGTACGAACCGGCATCAACCTGATGATCACGATGCTCCTTGGCGGACTGTGGCACGGCGCTGCCACACGGTTTGTTGTCTGGGGCGGACTTCACGGGATTGCGCTGGTGGCAGACAAAATTTGGCAGTGGCTCTTCCGGGGTGTCAGGAGAAAATCACGCGCAGCGCGAATAGGAGGTATTTTTCTTACTTTTAATTTTGTCAGTTTCGCATGGATCTTCTTCCGCAGCGGAAGCATGGATGAGGCAGGGCTGATGCTGAGGCAGATATTTACCTCGTTTACTCCGGGCGACTATGGAAGGGTCATCATGGCCTATCTGCCGGTGATAGTCCTGATTGTATCGGGATACATCCTCCATTTTCTGCCGGTAACCACCAAGGAGGCATACAGAGGCCTCTTCATCAGGCTGCCGCTGGTAGTTAAATTCCTGGTTGCGATTGTAATAGTAGTGTTGCTCCACAAAGTGGGAACAGATGTGGTGCAGCCATTTATATACTTCAGATTCTGAGAGGCACTTCTCTTTTCAGGGTTACTTCCTGGTCTCTGTCATAATCTCTGCCTCAGCCATCTCTCCTGAAATGGCTCTGATCATTGTCTTTCCCGGGCTGGTGCCGGCACGAAGCAGTATTGAAGCCACTCCGGCTTCTGCCCTGACCGGGTTTGTGCCTATCAGCTCTCCATTGCCCCTGACTGAGAATTCCACCATGGAGTCGGCGTTATGTACCGGGTTATCAACAGAGTCAACTATTGTGGCATAGACAAAAATCACATCCGAGCTGCCTTCCTGCAGTGGCTTATTGCTGAAGTCGGCTGTGAGACGCAGTGCAGCAGGCGGTCCGGGCGTGGTGACGCTGTGCATGGCGAACGCAGATCCATTTATCAGACCTTCCGCCCTCAGTGTTCCCGGAAAAAACCCGGGAAGAGTAAAGGTAAATGGAGGGTGTTTGAGATTAACTGCGGAGGGGTCACTGTCAGGTCCCTGAACGGCAACCAGTGTGTCATTGCGGAAGAGCCTGACAGTATCAGCGTTGCTGTAGACCCTCACAGTGTTGCCTGATGAGGGCAGGTTGTGGTGGGCAATAAAGCAAACCGGTCCCATCTCTGTCTGGCTTCGGTAGAACCAGTATGCAAACTTGGGGAGTCTGAATATATCCATTATGCCGGAGGCTTCTATATCAGGAGCATAACCCCTGTTGTAGTCATACATAAGCCAGTTGGCATCGCCGAAACAGGGCCCGTAAAGATTGTCGTTATGTGCTTCCTGAAAGTTATAGGCCTGTTGAAGCATCCCGCGTTCACCTGCGCCACGCAACTGTCTTGAGTTTCTCTCTGTGGGTGCCAGGTCCTTGAACTCCTCCTGGTTGAATCCCGCGTTCTGAGCATAATACTCCCAGTCGCCATACTCACTTATAAAGACAGGCTTGCGCATACCGTACCTCTTCCAGTAATCCGGGGCAGCAGCGTGCTGCCTTGCCGGGATGAATACATCGCATATGGTGTCCATCCAGCTGCAGGTATAGTTGTTCCCGTAGGGGAGTTCCTCCTTGACAGTCTCATGCAGGCGCGCGAGGAAGCTGTAAGGCATTATTGTCTCATTGAGTGATGCTTCCCACATGATCACCGAAGGGTGATTACGGTCGCGGCGGCACATCTGGCGGGTATCGCTTACCGAGGCCTCGTGGAAGAGTGAATCCCCGATGAACTGCCATCCCGGGATGGCATCAATGACCATCAGCCCGAGTTCGTCACAGGCATCGAGAAAAGCAGGGGAGGGCGGATAGTGTGAACAACGCACCAGGTTGAATCCGGCCTCCATAATCTTGAATGCATCACGGTAACTGGCCTCGTCAGAAAGTGCATATCCGATATAGGGATACTCCTGATGCCTGTTAGTGCCTGTCACTTGCACAGGCTCTCCGTTCACTACCAGTCCCTTCTCCGGTGTGATCCTTACCGACCTTATTCCGGTACGTGTTTCTCTTCTGTCAATGATGCCATTGTCTGACTGCAGTTCGGTCACCAGTGTATAGAGGAATGGCTGTTCAGGTGACCACAGCGAGGGCTGCATCACAATTATCTTTGTCATCAGCCTACGGCTCTGTCCCGGCTCAAGCTCCACCCGTTCGGAGCGTGATGAAGCCACATCACGACCGGCAGCATCGAGAAGCGTGTTTCTCATGTGAAATGAGCGGGGTATGCGGTCATCATTACTTACATGCACCGAGACGGTGAGGGTTGCAGCTTCACGACTGATATCACGCGCCCCGGTGATAATGCCACCGCCGAGGAGTGAGTGTGCCCCCGGCGAAGTCGTTATGTGCAGCTTGTCAGTAACATAGAGACTCACGTTGCGGTAGAGGCCGCTGTACCAGAGAAAATCAAGCTCATCAAGAGGCTTGCCGGGTGGGATGGAGGGATTCTCCCTGTTGTCAAGCCTGACAAGTATCTCATTCTCCCTGCCGTATTCGAGATCATCAGTGAGGTTGACATAAAAGGGCAGGTACCCGCCTGTATGCCGGGCGATCTCAGCACCGTTAAGATAGATGATAGCGTCATGCATGGCACCTTCAAAAAGAAGACCGCTGTTCATGTGGCGTTGCCTTCTCTCAGCCCTGTAAAGCTTCCTGTACCAGCATATGCCGGTCCACTGTTTATCTGAGATAACCAGCGGTTCAATAACAGCCGAATGAGGGAGCGTTACCTCTTCCCATTTATTATTTGGAATGTTCCCCGGGAGTATCTTGTCAAAGTTAATTGAGTCCTGCCTTATGAACATCCACCCGTCATTGAATGAGACGGGGTTTCCGGAACCGTCATTACGGCCGCAGCCTGTGGAAAGGAGCACCAATGCCATGATGGCAAGGAGAGGTAATATGCAGTCTCTCTTTCTCATATCTCACCGAAGCCTGAAACAGGATGGGCGTAGGCGATCACATCCCTGCCGGTGATCTCTTCAGGACAGAGGATGATGAGGCGTTCCAGCACGTTCCTGAACTCCCTTATGTTACCTGTCCATTTGATCTTCTGCAGCTCGGTGATGGCGTCCGGCCTGATCTTCTTCTTTCCCATTCCGTACTCACCGCAGATGAGGGTGTTGAAGTGATCTGCCAGCAGGGGAATGTCATCACTTCTCTCGTTCAGTGAAGGCACATGGATCAGTATTACACTCAGCCGGTGATAGAGGTCTTCCCTGAAGGTATTGCGTTCAATCTCCTCCCTTATGTTCTTGTTGGTGGCGGCAATGACCCTGACATCGACATGGATATCCTTATCGGACCCCACCCGTGTTATCTTGCTCTCCTGGAGAGCCCTCAGCACCTTGGCCTGGGCTGCCAGGCTCATGTCTCCCACTTCGTCAAGGAAGATGGTTCCTCCGGTTGCCTGCTCGAACTTGCCAATGCGCTGTTTGATGGCCGAGGTGAATGAGCCCTTCTCATGCCCGAAGAGTTCGCTTTCAATCAGCTCTGAAGGTATGGCGGCGCAGTTGACCTCCACAAATGGCCCTCTGGCGCGGTTACTCTTTTCATGAATCTGGTGGGCTACGAGCTCCTTGCCTGTGCCGTTGGAGCCGGTGATGAGCACACGTGCCTCCGTGGGAGCCACGCGGTCAATCATATCCTTCACTGAAATAATGGCCGGGGAGTTGCCTACAATATCAAACTTCCGGCTTACCTGTTTTTTCAGGACCTTGGTCTGTGATATGAGTGACCCTCTTTCAAGGGCGTTGCGTATGGTGATCAGCAAACGGTTCAGATCAAGGGGTTTCTCCAGGAAATCAAAGGCTCCCTTTTTGATGGCGTCTACAGCGGTATCGATGTTACCATGGCCTGAGATCATTATGACTGGCACATCTGCCGACAGCTCCTGGAGTTTCTGCAGGACCTCTATCCCGTCCATCTTAGCCATCTTGATGTCACAGAGAACGACATCATATGCTCCCTGTGAAAAAAGTTCCACCCCGGCTGATCCCTCTTCAGCCAGGTCTATTTCGTACTTTTCGTATTCAAGGACATCCTTAAGAGTGTTCCTGATTGATCTTTCGTCATCAATGACTAATATCTTCGACATGTCCTATTTGCGTTATCCTTTGTATGTCAGCCACTTCCATAATTCCTTGTAGGAGGTCTTCTTTCCGTACATGAGGATACCGGTGCGGTATATCTTGGCGGCCATCCAGACGCTCCCGATAATGGTCACAACCATAAGTCCCATAGATAGCGCAATCTCCCAGGCCGGAACATCGAATGGTATGCGCGCCACCATTACGATGGGGGAGGTGAGGGGTATCATTGAGAACCAGAATGAGAGTGAGCTCTCTGGGTTCTGCATTGTTCCCATTGCCACAACCAGGCCGAGGATTATGGGTATGGTCACAGGCAGCATGAACTGTTGAGTCTCCGTCTCGTTGTCTACCGCCGATCCGATTGCAGCAAAGAGTGAGGCATAAAGAAGGTACCCGGTGATGAAGTAGAAGATGAAGCTGAAGATGATCAGTCCCCAGGGCTGGTTCAGGGCGCTGGCGAAAAGAGACTCAAATTCGCTTATCTGTTCGCCGGAGACAGGAGAATTCTCCATACCGGCCATGGCCTGATCGGCTTCGGCAAAGCTCTGTGGTAGTTGCTGTATCTGTTCCATTGCGCCCTCCGGCAGAACGTTTATCTTCACCACCATGACTATGGCCAGGGTAAGCATTATCCAGAGCCCGAACTGAGTGAGACCCACCAGGGCAACCCCTATGATTTTCCCCAGCATGAGCTGCACGGGCTTAACTGATGATATTATAACCTCCACAATGCGGCTGGTCTTCTCCTCTATTACACCGCGCATGACCATTGAACCGAACATGAACACCAGCATATACATCAGGAACCCGCTTAAATAGGCGAGGCCCATGGATATGCCTGTGCTGGTCTCGGTGGCGCTGCCTTCCTCATCCATTTTTATTGTCTGGATCCTGACGCTGGTGTTTATGGTCTTGAGTATCTCATCAAGATTTTCAATGTTGTATGCCAGGAGTTTTTGCTTCTCTATCTCTTTCTCCAGTGAGCCTGAGATATGGTCAAGCAGGCCTATCGCAGGCTGTTTCCTGGTGATAAGTTGAATAGCATTAGGGGTGGTGATCAGCTGCGGCGAGATATAAAGCACACCGTAATATCCCAGGTCAGCGAAATTTGTCTTGATGTCATTTATGTTTATTCCTTCAAGGTATTCGAAGTCAGTGTCCTTTGTGTCAGGAATGACATCTTTGAACAGGTCGGCTCCATCCTCAACGACGGCAATCTTTTTAAATTCCTTGTCATCATTTGACATTACCAGTGCCGGGATGATGAATAAAAGGGCAAAGAGGAAAGGTGTCAGCAGTGTCATTATGATGAACGACTTCTTGCGTACACGGGTGATGTATTCCCTGCGGATTATTAAGGCTATTTTGTTCATGGCTCAGTTTTTTGCGGCTTCCTTGTTCTTTCTTTCCACTACTCTGATGAAAATCTCATTCATTGAAGGGAGGGATGGATTAAATGAAACCACCCTGCCTGCCGAAGTCATCGCCTTAATTATTTCGTTCGTGTCGGCATTGTCATTGGATTTGATGCGCACGATGCTGTTCCCGTTCTCAAAGCGGGAGCTGAGTATTGAGAAATGGCCGTTGCCTGACGGGGTAACCTCGCCGTTGAAGACGATATCATATTCATTTGCTGCCCATTCGCTGCGTATCTTATCAACGCTGCCCTCAAGTATTGTGTTGGCTTTATTGATCAGGGTAATATTGTCACACAGCTCTTCCACCGAGCTCATGTTGTGGGTTGAGAAGATGATTGTTGCACCCCGTTCCCTGAGGAAGAGGATCTCATCCTTTATCTGCTTGACGTTTATGGGGTCAAAGCCTGTAAAGGGTTCATCGAAGATAAGTAGCTGCGGTTCATGCAGTACCGTTGTCACGAACTGAACCTTCTGCTGCATCCCCTTTGATAGTTCCTCCACCTTCTTGTCCCACCAGCCGGTTATCTCGAGCTTGTTGAACCAGTATTTCAGGCGGCGCATGGCCTCATTACGGCTCAGTCCCTTGAGCTGTGCCAGGTAGAGGGCCTGTTCGCCCACCTTCATCTTCTTGTACAGGCCGCGTTCTTCAGGCAGGTACCCGATGTTATGCACATCTTCGGGCTTTACCGGATGGCCGTTTAGAAATATTGCGCCGCTGTCGGGAGCCGTGATCTGGTTGATGATCCTTATCAGGGTTGTTTTGCCTGCGCCGTTGGGTCCGAGCAGGCCATAGATGCTTTGTTCGGGTACGCTTATGCTGACCCCGTCAAGCGCAGTCTGGGTCCTGAAGCGTTTGGTCACATTTTGTGCTTCAAATAATATCATTTTATTTCCACAATTAAATCGTTAGTCCGGGAGATTCAAAGATATAAAAAAAGGTTGATACGGAACTTGCGTCGCATATCAACCCTGAATGGCTGTTACGGTGTTATTACGAGAAGTAGTTCTTGACCCTGTCGAAGAAGCCCTTATCGTCTGCATCGGGCTTGGGAGTGAATGTAGTTGATGAGCGGTTCTGTTCCATTGTTTTCTGTTCCTCCTTCGAGAGGTTCTTCGGGATCCATACATTGACATTGACGAGAAGGTCGCCCTTACCATATCCGTTAACATCAGGAAGACCCTTACCTCTCAGGCGCAGGATCTTTCCTCCCTGTGTTCCGGGGTCGATCTTGATTCTCACCTTTCCTTCAATTGTAGGCACCTCCACGTTGGCTCCCAGTATGGCGTCTGGTATACTGATGAATAGGTTATAGATGAGGTCATTGCCTTCACGCAGGAGCTCATCGTGCGGCTCCTCGTCTATCACCACTATGAGGTCTCCGTTGACACCGCCGCGACGTGCGGCGTTGCCTTTGCCTGTCACCGAGAGCTGCATGCCCGGGGCCAGTCCTGCAGGTATGGAGAGAGGTATCACCTCCTCTGCCTGGGTTATTCCTTCGCCGTAGCACTTATGGCATTTTTTTGTTATCACCTTCCCGTCGCCCCCGCACACATTACATGGCGCAGTGGTCTGCATCTGACCAAGGATGGTGTTCATCACACGGGTAGTCTGCCCGGTTCCCTTGCAGGCTGTACAAGTTGTCACGTCGTTGTCGGTGGCAGCCCCTGATCCGTGGCAGCTGTTGCAGGTGACGTATTTGGTTACCCTGACCTTCTTCTCGGCGCCGTGGGCAAACTCCTCGAGGGTGAGTTTGACCTTCAGCCTCAGGTTTGTGCCGCGGTTGACCGCGCGCGAACGGCCACCACCCCTGCGTGATCCAAAGGCACCGCCGAAGGCGTCACCGAAGATATCCCCGAATGATGAGAAGATGTCATCCATGGTCATATCGCGACCGAAGCCGCCACCCATGTTGTTCCCCATGCCGGCATGTCCGAACTGGTCATACCGCGCCTTTTTTTCATCATTGCTGAGAACCTCGTAGGCCTCAGCAGCTTCCTTGAACTTCTCCTCGGCATCCTTGTTGCCGGGGTTCTTGTCAGGGTGATGCTTAAGGGCCTGTTTGCGGTATGCTTTCTTTATCTCATCCTTCGAGGCCCCCTTGCTGATGCCCAGTACTTCGTAATAGTCTCTTTTTGACATTTTTCAGTGCAGATACAAACTGTTATTCACCCACGATCACCTTGGGAAAGCGGATTACCTTATCATTGAGGGAATATCCTTTTTGTGTTACCTCTATTATCTTTCCCTTCCGGTCGTCATCCTGAACTGTTATGCTGGTCACGGCTTCATGCATGTCACTGTCGAAGGGTTCATTAATAACCTCCATCTCCTTCACCCCGTTATTACGGAGGAATTCACTCACCTTGGTGTAAATCAGCTCTAGACCCGTCTTGATTGCACCGCAGTCGTCGGTGGTCCGCATTGAGGTCATTGCCCTGTCAAAGTCATCTACTATTGGCAGCAGTTTTTTGATCACCTCTTCTCCTCCCGACTGGGTGAGTTCGATTTTTTCGCGGAGTGTTCTCTTCCTGTAGTTGTCAAATTCGGCTGAAAGGCGCAGGTACCTGTCCTGCATTTCTGTCAGTTTCCCGAGCAGATTCTCCTCAGCCCGGTTATTCCGGGCTGGCTCCGTAGAACCCTCAGGAGCGGATTGCCCATCCATATCTGTGCCTTCAGTCTCCCGGTTTTCCTGTGCTTCGCTTGCGGACATGGGCTCATCATGCCTCTCTTCGTGACTTTTCTTTTTCACCATGATAAAAATACTTTTCTACTTGCCCTTCAGCAAAATGCCGGCCATAATGATAAACATGACAAAGTGGCAAATCAGAGCGTGAAAGCCACAGCTTCAATCTCAACAAGGCAACCGTGATGCAACGCCCCCACGGTGATAATTGACCTGGCGGGTTGGACAGGGCCGAAAAAATCAGCATAGACCCTGTTGACCTCTTCCCAGAATTTTACATCAGTGGTAAAGATGGTAGTGCGGGCTATCGTTGTGATATCTCCTCCTGCGGCTTTGACAATGCTGAGCACGTTCTTAAGGGCCTGATGGGTTTGCTCGCTGATATCCCCGGCAAGCTTGTCTCCAGTCAGGGGAACCACAGGCAACTGACCTGAGACGAAGATAATATTTCCGTGAACGACAGCCTGGGAATAGTGACCGCCAGGCAGCGGAGCGTCATAGGTTATAACGTTAGTGATGCTCATGGCTTTACAATTGATATTAATAACCGTTTTTGTGTTTTTTCTTCCCGGGCTTGTTTGACCGGCTCTGGTATTTGTCCTGCGGTCTTCCCTGGTAGCGGCTCTGCGTCTTGCTCTTCGGCGGTGCCAGAAGCTCCCTGATATCAGGCATTTTGAAGTTCTCAGGCACCCTGAGACGGTTACCGGACATATCCATCAGGTCCCTGATGATCAGGTCATCGGCTACCTGCGCCTTGTTCCAGGTCAGGTAGTCTTTTTTCATCTGGTTAAGAATAAGTGTTGTAAGGTAGTCTTTCTCTTCTCCATCTTCCATAGCCACGGCTGCTTCAATCAACGCCGGCACTATGTGCCCGTAATGAGCATATTTGATATTGCCGTTATGATACGGTACCTTATTGGGTTTGGCATCAAGCTTGGAACGGTCCGGTGCAGGATATGGGGAGTCAACGTTGAGATCGAAATCAGCAATAATCATCAGATGATCCCACAACTTGTGCCTGTAGTCGGTCACCCCCCCAAGGTTCGGGTTGAGGTTGCCCATGATCTGTATGATGGTTTTGGCCGCCTGGTTCCTCTCCTCGGGATCCTTTATGGTCTTGATATGTTCTATCATCTTCAGAACATTCCTTCCATATTCCGGCAGGGACATTCTTTTTCTCTGTGTGTTGTAGTCGAAACTCATCTGGTAAATTTTGGCAAAACTAATAATAATTATGATCTCAGAGACCCAGTAGCTGAATCGCCAGTCCGGACACCGCAATAGTTGCTCCGGCAATTACATTGACATAACGTTCAAGGGGTCTCAGGTTAATCCGGCTCAGGCCGAGTCTGAAGGCAAGCACAACCGTCATCATGGTGGCTATGGTGACAACAGAGAACAGTAGTGATACCACTATCACACCGCTGATGTTATTTTCTGCGGCGGGGTACATTACGAGAGGAATGAGGGGTTCGCAGGGCCCCAGGACGAATATCAGGAACAGGATCCATGGTGTCATGTTCTTCCTGTCACTGACATGTATGTGTGAATGGCCGCTGAAATGGTCATGGACATGCTCATGCGTAGTGCCGTCAGTATGGTGGTGCGGGTGTAAGTGTTTCCTTTTACGGTACAGGGTGCGCAGGCTGATGACCATGTATACCAGCCCGAAGGCTATCAGGAGCCATGCTGCTATGTTCCCCCGGAATGACTCAAAAAACTCCAGTTTGGAGAGTGAAAGTCCCGCGGCGATGCCTATGAAACCCACTACAACCGAGCTCAGCACATGGCCTACGCCGCAGAGGAAAGTAATGAGCATCGTTTTTTTTATGCTCCATGCGCGTGCCTCTCCCATAACTATGAATGGCAGGTAGTGGTCAGGACCGATGATGGTGTGTATGAACCCGATGGTTACTGCTGTTCCTGCAAGAAGTATTGTTGATCCCTCCATGTTCCGGTTAAAAACTCTGTAAAGATACTAATTAAGCGATACCGTCTGCCTTGCAGTCCTGATCCAGTTGCCCTCTGACCAGGTCATTTCGCTGAACCCGGTGTTCTGGCTTTCAAGGAGTCTCCGGGCATCCCTGATGAAGATCATCATGTCATCATACTGCGATGGGGTCTGGAAGAACTCCGGCCGGTTCTCGAAGGCAGCGCATGGCAGTATGTAGAACCTCCGCCTGCCTTCTTCCATCGGGGAGTAAACCCATGTCAGGACGTATCCGGCATCAGATATGAAAACGCTGTCACCCTTAACCGTCAGGTCGAGCCTGATCATTGCACCTCCGTCCCTTCTACGGGTGCGCTGGTTTGAGACGAAGTTACCCATTGACCATACCACCGGTTCTTTTATTCCGAAGGAATCGGTTTCTGCAATCATCGGCTGCAGCACATGAGGGTGTGATCCGATAATTATGTCAGCACCGTTTCTCAGCAAGGCAGCTGCGGTTTTCTTCTGTTGCCGGTCGGGGAGAGTGTCATATTCCGTTCCCCAGTGAATGAACACAATGGTCCGGTCAGCGCCGAGATCAGCCGATCTCCGGATGTCGTCCGCAGCCTTGAGGGTATCGATGTATGAGACTATTGCGGGTGGCGGAACCACAATGCCGTTGGTTCCGTAGGTATATCCCAGCAGAGCTACTCTCATGGTCTCAGTGCATAACATCAGGGGCGAGAGGTTGTCTCTGGCCTCACTGCTGACCCATGTGCCGGTATGCCTTATGCCAAGGCTGTCAAGCACCCTTATGGTGCGCACAATGCCTTTTGTTCCCCTGTCGGCAGCATGGTTGTTGGCCGTCACCAGGATATCAAAGCCGGCATCCCTGCACGCTGCTGCCAGTGCATCCGGTGAACTGAATGCCGGGTACCCCTTGTAAGGAGCACCCCCGAGGGTGACTTCAAGATTGCCTATGGCAAGATCAACGGAAGCGATGAGTGGCGCTATATGACTGAAAACAGTGTCATATGACCAGGTGCCGGTTGAGTCATTACGGGCTGCCGCTATCTGACCGTCGTGACCCATTATGTCTCCGGTAAACAGCAGCGTGAGTACGGAATCAGGCGCCTGCCCCGGCGCCACTCCGGGAAACATCAGCGATGCAACCAGTGCGAGGATCTTAATTGATTTCATCAGGCTCTCTGTTCGGTCTGTCCGTTTCAAAAATAGTCATAACTTAGCAAGTTCAAAAATGTTAAATTTCAGCATGGAAGCACTTAATTCAGAACTGGTTACATATGTTTTGCTGCCACTCTTCATATTTGTGGCGCGTATCATTGATGTCTCCCTGGGCACTCTCAGGATAATATTTGTCACCAAGGGCATGAGGAGTGTGGCACCGTTTGTTGGTTTCTTTGAGGTTCTGATCTGGCTCCTGGCCATCAGCAGAATCATGCAGGACCTTGACAACTGGGTTTGTTATGTTGCCTATGCAGCCGGCTTTGCCACCGGAAACTTCATCGGGATGCTCCTTGAGGAGAAGCTGGCTATTGGCCATGAGATGATCAGGGTCATCACACGCAAGGATGCAACGCAGCTGATTGCGGATCTCAGAGCCTCGGGATACGGTGTGACATCCGTAAAGGCCGAGGGGATAGAGGGCGAGGTGGC
The DNA here is from genome assembly GCA_002325785.1 of Bacteroidales bacterium UBA1458. Lineage (GTDB taxonomy): Bacteria > Bacteroidota > Bacteroidia > Bacteroidales > VadinHA17 > SR-FBR-E99. Next base: position 67,551 of record DCSU01000085.1, read on the forward strand.
GGTAATATATATTATTGCCCGCAGAAGCATGATAAAAGTGGTTCTTGACGAGATTAACAAATTCAATCCGCGTGCACTTTATACGGTAGAGTCGATCAAGTATGTCAACAAGGAGATATTTCACAGATCCGAGGAAGAGCGGCAGCATAACTGGCTGACAAACCCGCTGAAGAGAACAAGCAGGTAAATTACCTGTCAGGCAGCACCGCGAACACTCTGACAGTGTCACGGTCAAAAGTGCTGGCACTGTTCCAGAATTTTATGATATAGTCTCCTGCAGAGTCAGGAGTGATGGTGATCACCGTGTCAGCCATCAGCGCTACCTCAGGGCACACCCCGTTGCTCTCAAAATCTGCAAGGGCATACAGTTCAAACTCTTTTCCGGCCAGCGTGTCAAAGACAAAACTTATGTTTGACCAGCACCCGTTATCGGTAGTAGCCTTGGCGTATATGCTGAACGGGCTATTTACCGTTGCCGTCTCCGGCACACTTTTCTGATCAAGCGGGATAACAACGTTGTTGTATATGACATGAGACGGCTCAAGCTGACATGATACCAGAATCAACGGCAAGAGCAATGAAAGCAATTTCAGTATTCTCATAAGTAATTATTAATTAATTATTTAATTCTCTTTCAGAAGGTCTCTCTGCCTTTGTAGATCTTCGAACCGGTACCGGTCCAGGGCACCAGGACGCCATTCATTTCGACCCTGCTTCCATAGTTGGTATGTACTGAGGCAGAAGCCATCTCTCCGGTTTTATTGATATTCATTACTATTGTGAGGTTGCCACCCGTCCCCATGGTGTTCATCATAATGTTATAGGATCCGTGTTTGTCCCCCTGTTCAAGCTCAAACGAAGTGATCTTGCCCCGAAGGGTGACACCTCCGAGGCCGTTAAAGCCGATTCCGGTTGCTGATGCCACCTGCACATAGGCTTCATCTCCCTCTACCGCCACAAAGTTGATGGTGGGATTGACATGCATCACATAACCTCCACGGCCTCTCAGCTGGTCAGCCTTAAGGACGAAGCGGCCCGTTCTGAGTGCCTCGGAAGTGTTCCTGGAAAGAATGATCTCTGACTGTCTCTTCTGTTCCTGCCTCAGGGCCTTCTTCTCCTGCTTTGTGAGAGTAACTTGCTCCTGGGCTGTTGCTACCATGGTGAATAGTATCGCAACTATTGAAAGTGCTATATTTTTCATGTTCTTACTTATTAATTTACATCAGAATAAGAACAAGAACCGTACCAATCTATTCGGAGTGATAGAGTGCGAATGTACTTATATGGGGGGTTGCCCTTGATGAAACGATGGTGAGACGGATTTCATCGGCTTTTACCTCGGGGAACTGCAAGAGGCGCTTATAGCCTATGGTTGTTCCTGAGGCAATGGTATCCCACTGTTCTCCTGCAAGGGCCTCTATGATAAACTTCTCCACCCTCTGTCCCCTGCTGATGTCTTCCTGAAGCATAGCCACATTAAAGGTTGCGGCTATCGCCGGAACGAATGAGGCTGTGCGGTCACGGCGCGGCCTCCATGAGGTGCTGTTATCTCCGTCTATCGCTCCTGAGCTGCCCCGGCCGTAGGGCCTTGCCCCGTTGAGGAGATCGGTGTCATAAAGGCCATCGATCCATGCCTTCAGTCCCATGAGACTACGGATGTCATGGTCTGTTATCAGCCCCCTGTTGTCAGGCGGCACGTTGAGCAGCAGCACGGCGTTGCGGCCGACGGAGCTCATGTAGATATCTGCCAGCTTATCAACATCCTTTACCAGGCTGTCTTCCGAGGCATGCCAGAACCAACCCGGGCGGATTGACACATCCACCTCGGCAGGATACCAGTAGACATTATCCGCTTTTTGCAGCAGGGTGCTGCTGCCAAGATCCGCTGACATGGGAGTCAGTCTTAGTGCATCGTTTATTGCACGGCTGGAGGGAGTGCCTCCGGGCGCAAGCGCGGTCACGCTCCACTCCGTCTCGCGGCCGTAACCGGTCTCTGTGCCAACCCATCTTACGTCCTCCCCCATGACTGCGGTGACGGCATCCGGTTGCAGCTTCCTGATGAGGTCATAATAGGCCTGCCAGTCATATTCCTGCCGGCGCCCGTCAGCTCCTTCGCCGTTGGCACCGTCAAACCACACCTCATCAACCTTCCCGTACCAGGTTAACAGCTCTGTCAGCTGCTCCATGTAAAATCTGTTGTATGCTAAGGAATCACCGTAGCATTCTGCGTTGCGGTCCCAGGGAGACAGGTATACCCCGAATCTCATATCGTGCCTGTCACAGGCATCCCTCAGCTCCCTGATAACATCGCCTTTCCCTTCTTTCCATGGACTTGAAGCCACCGAGTGATCAGTCGTCTTTGTCGGCCACAGGCAGAAACCGTCGTGATGTTTGGCTGTGATGATGATCATCTTCATGCCTGCATCACTGAGCACCCTTACCCACTGTTCTGCGTCAAGAGAAGAGGGGTTGAACAGCTCCGGCGATTCATCCCCGTCACCCCACTCCTTCCCGGTGAAGGTATTTATGGTGAAGTGAATGAAGGCTGTCATCTCCAGCTTCTGCCATTCAAGCTGGCGGGGGTATGGCACTACGCGGGCAGCCATTGCCTCCTTTGCTCCCAGGCCGGGCTGAACAGGAAACGTTACCCTGCCGTGGTGATACTCAGTGACATCCTCCCTTGAACAGGAGATTAAAGTTGCTATGCAACCTAACGTAAACAGTAACTTTTTCATCAGCCGGCTTATTTTCCGGATTTGACATACTTGGCATTTCTGAATCGCACGGCCGACCAGTCATTGTCAACTGCCACCTGGCTAACCCGCCTGAAGCCTGTCTCCTCAACACTGTTCCAACCGTGTTCACGGTTGATGTCTGCGGCGCTTCTGCGTGAACGATCTTTCGGGTACGCCATCCACAGCTTACCGTCGTCACTCAGGTTGTGAATGCATGCCGGCCCTATTTTCTCCACATCTGAGGAGGCCGGAGTAAAGGCAATCATAAATTCATACAGGTACCGTGCGTTTATCTCAGTGTCTACTTGCACGCCGGGCAACAGGCTGCTGATTCGGTTGCGGAACTCCTCAGGAGCATTCAGAACAGCTATCCGCACCTGATCCTTATATCTGAGCTTTTTCAGAATTTCATCCATTTCTTCCCTCTTTCCGTTGACAAATATAATAATTATGAGCCTCTGCCGCTTCTCCCTCTTTTATTGGCTTTTTATCTTAATCTGTCGTATATTTGTGGTGTCAAATTACGGGGTGCCTAACTTAACAGGCTGAGATCATACCCTTAAAACCTGATCCGGGTAATGCCGGCGTAGGGA
>DCSU01000085.1:70900-72403 GCA_002325785.1 Bacteroidales bacterium UBA1458
TATGTTGAGGAAGATTTATCTATTCATTTCAGTTATGCTGCTCTTGACCGGGGTTTTGTCAGGCCAGCGTCACGGGGGGATGATCACAGGCAGGGTCACCGATGAATCCGGCATCCCCATGGCAGGAGCTTCAGTTGTGATTGAGAGTCTCAGTACAGGGGTGGCTGCTGATAATGAAGGCAAATATGCACTGCGCGGACTCCGGGTCGGGTCGTATGCTCTCCGGATCAGCTTTACGGGCTATGAATCAATTGATACATTGGTGGCTCTCTCCGGAACGGCCGTGGTGGATGTGTCGCTTAAGGAGGCCCTTTTTGTGGCGGAAGGGGTGATCGTCAGGGGCAGTCGCGCCGGTGCCCGCACTCCTGTTGCTCACAGCACCGTTGGATATGAAGAGCTGAGAGAGAGGGATATGACCAGGGACATACCTTTCCTGCTGTCGCTGACACCGTCGGTGGTGGAGACCTCTGATGCCGGTACCGGCATAGGCTATACATCACTTCGCATACGCGGCACCGACGCCAGCAGGATCAATATCACACTTGACGGCATACCGCTCAACGACTCTGAATCGCAGCAGGTGTTCTGGGTCGATCTTCCTGACCTGGCCTCCTCCACCGGGAGCATCCAGGTACAGCGGGGCGTGGGCACATCCACCAACGGTGCAGGGGCCTTCGGCGCCTCCGTGAACATCAGCAGCATGACGCCTCCATCGGAGGCCGGCGCCTCGGCTGATATGTCATACGGCTCGTTCAATACCTCCCGGCTCTCGGCAAAAGCATGGACGGGCATGCTTGGCGACCGGTTCAACATGATGATCCGGGCCTCGAACATATACAGTGACGGCTATGTCGAACATAGCAAAGCTGATATTCGCTCTGCGATGGTATCAGGAATATGGTCAGCCCCGTCGGACATGATCCGCTTCAACGTGATCACCGGCGACCAGAAAACGGGGATCAGCTGGTGGGGCGTGCCGGCAGAGGTGCTGCCTGAGAACAGGAGATACAACCCTGCCGGCGAGTATGTTGATGCCAACGGCGTGACCCGATACTACGAGGATGAGACGGATGTCTATACACAGAATCATTATCACCTCTTTCATACACACCTCTTCCCGGGAAGGGTGAGCCTGAACACCGGGCTCCACCTGACAACAGGCAAGGGATATTATGAGGAGCAAAAGAGCGATATCAACCCGTTTGAATACGGTATTTCAGACATGTACCCCTCTGACCCCATTATCACAGAAACGGATATCGTACAGCGGAAGTGGCTCGATAACCTCTTCTACGGTGCGGTCTGGTCGGTGATCAAACAGGGAACCCGGACGGAATGGACCCTGGGGGGAGCGCTGAACAGGTATGACGGTGATCATTTCGGAAGGATAAAGTGGTTGGAATTTCCCGGTAGTATTACCCCTGGCTATGAGTGGTACAGGAACAGCGGCATAAAAGATGAATTCAACATCTACGGCAAGGTGAACGCCGCAGTGTCAGGCAG
>DCSU01000085.1:72467-76600 GCA_002325785.1 Bacteroidales bacterium UBA1458
CCCAAGGCAGGCCTCTTCTGGAGCAACGGCAGAGGCAGCGAGGCATTTATCTCGGCCGCCGTGGCACACCGCGAACCAACACGGGCCGACTATAAAGATGCCGCCGGCGATCCTGCCGCCACACCAGGCAGGGAGCGGCTGACCGACTTCGAGGGAGGATATATGTTCAGGAACTCCGGCATGGCACTCGGCGTTAACCTCTATTACATGCGGTATCGTGATCAGCTCGTGCCTACCGGCAGGATAAGCAGCACGGGATATCCCATCATGACCAATGTGCCTGAGAGTTTCAGGACGGGCGTGGAGCTCTCCGGGAGTTACCGTCCCTCGCCGGTGGCAGCGCTGAGGATGAACATGACCCTCAGCAGGAGCAGTATAAGGGACTTCATGAACTACTACTTCAACTATGACACCGATGACTGGAGCGAGGAGTACCTTTACAGCAATCTCGGCACGGTTGACATAGCCTATTCACCCCGCGTCACCGGCTCGGCGGAGCTGGAGATCAATCCTGCTGAACGTTTCTCTCTCAGGCTTACAGGAAAATATGTAGGCAAACAGTATTTTGACAACACAATGAGTCCTGACCGAACCATTGATCCCTATTTTGTCAGCAACCTGTCAGCGGCATACGGTATTGAGCTGAAGAAGGCCGGAGAACTGACTATCCGGTTCATGGTCAATAACCTATTCAACGCCCGGTATGAGAACAATGCTTACGGCGGCATGTGGACCGAGGATGGTGCCGAGAAGACCTGGGCTTACTTTTTTCCGCAGGCCGGGATAAACTATACCGCCGGCATTTCACTATCTTTCTGACTAAAAGGTGACCAACCTGACTGAATAACTGACTGTATGGTGACCGACTGGATAACTGAAAACATCATCGAGATCTTCGGGGCGGTCACGGGAATTGCCTACGTGATACTCGAGATAAAGCGCAACATACTGCTGTGGCCCCTGGGGATCATCACCTCTGCGGTGTATATCTATGTGTTTGGCAGCAATGGTTTCTACGCGAATATGGGGCTGCAGGGGTATTATCTGGTGATCAGTGTTTACGGATGGTATGCATGGCGCAGGCTGCACAAGGAGCGAAGCGACGCAGTCCCGCGAAAGCGGGAGGGCCCGGGGTCAGGTATGGATGTTATGCGGATTGGCTTAAAGACAGCCATTATATGTCTCGTTATAACACTGGTATTATGGGGATTGCTCTGGTATGTGCTTGACAGGTGGACAGACTCACCGGTGCCGGGATGGGACGGCCTGATCGCCTCCATGTCGGTGGTGGCCACCTGGATGCTGACAAAGAAGTATCTTGAGCAGTGGTATGTGTGGATAGTTGCCAATGCCATTGCCACGGTCGTCTACCTGGCCTCCGGCCTCTATCCTACGGCGGTTCTTTTTTTCGTATATTTCGTGATGGCAATTGTAGGAGTAAGAGCCTGGTCAGGCAATAGGCAGTCGGCAGTCGGCAGTAGTGAGGCTTTGGCCGTAGGCCATAGAGTATTGTAGACAAGAATATTACAATTTATGACATTGCCCGTTGGGCATATAGTATTGTAACACATGATTAATAATAATCCTTCCCCAACCCACCCAAAAACGATTATCCTCGCCAATGGCACTTATCCCACCAATGATGTCCCGCTGAAACATCTCAGGGAAGCTGACTTTATTGTCTGCTGCGACGGTGCAGCGGAGAAGCTTGTGGCTCACGACATGGAGCCGGGAATCATTATTGGTGATCTCGATTCGGTATCACCGGCACTCAAAAAGAGATATGAAAAGGTGCTTGTCCAGGATTCCGACCAGGAGACAAATGACCTGACCAAGGCCGTTAACTGGTGCATCAATGCCGGAATAAAGGAGGTCACCATTTTAGGAGCCACTGGTATCCGTGAGGATCACACCCTCGGAAATATTTCACTCCTGGCCGGGTACAGTGGGAGAATAGATGCGGTGATGCTTACCGATACCGGATCATTCAGGGTATATGACCGCAGCGTGACCGTCAGCTCCCACGCAGGACAGCAGGTATCACTATTCAGCATTGACCCTTCTCTGAAAGTTACCTCCACCGGCCTTAAATACCCGCTCAGCAACCTGACACTTCACAGCTGGTGGAGAGGAACACTGAATGAAGCTGCCGGTGACCGGTTCAGTCTTGACTTTAAAGGTGGACAGGTAATTGTGTTTCTACAGTTTTTATCAGTTTAGATTTATTGTGGTCAGAAGTTCCACGCGATTAAGCAAATCATTCTCAAATCTCTGTTGTTTTAACTCCTTTTAGGATTACCTGAAGGCAGTCCCTGGAATATCTTTTTGTATTGTTTCGACACTGAGATAGTTTCGGAAATAGCCTGTTGTAAGCAGTTTAAAGTTATCATACTCTCTCTCTCATGGACAGATGGAGTTACCAACATTACATGGCGTACCTATGATGTTTACCTAAGGGTTCCAAATTAATACTATGCACAATATCAGTCATATCTGTACAATAATATAGTTGAAACCATTCTGAAATAATTCTCTGCTAAGTATAATGATAAAACTTGATTCACAAATGCCAAACCTGACATGCGACTTCTCAACCCAAAGTATATATCTTGATAATCAATAACATGAATGGGAAAGGTATACCCCAGAGGAACATTTTGCACCAAAAGTAAGTGCTGTCACGAAATAATCAGGGTGGTATCCAGATAAAAATCGAAAATTCTCATCCATAAAACTAATTCACGAACCCCGTCAAAATAATGACAAGCTCAAAAGTCAATTTTTATCTTTAATTTTAAGTTTGTGAATTTTTCGGGCTAAATATTTCCTTGGAGAAATAGGTAATCAGGCAAACTCCCGATCTAAACAATACAAATGAAGAAACAGATTATAATTTTATGTAGTTTAATTATTTTAAGCATATTGCTATTTATCAGTATTTTTAGATTATTCCAAAATGATAAGATTTACTATAATACAATTGGATTAGTATCTCAAAACTATGAACGTACTGGTGGCTGGAATGATTATAAAATCAGTAAAGTAAGCAAACCTTACCTGAGGATTGAAAATGATAATTTTTTGCAATGGGATGCTTCAATATACAATTGTATTAAAGAAAATGATTATAAGTCGGAGGATTCATGTTATGGAAAGGTTCGAGCCGCATTTTTTCCACTTTTTCCTTTGCTGTGGAAAATGACAGGAGCTTCACCAATTATAATCTCTATATTAAATTATTTAATATTTATTTTGGCTCTTTCTCTCTTGATTATATACCTACTACCGAATGATATTTATTTAAGGGCAACAACTTCTATCCTACTTATTACCTTTCCCACTTCTGTTATATATATGATTCCATATTCTGAAAGTTTATTTATGCTTTGTATGACGATTGCTGCAATAGGTTTGCTGAAGGATAAATACCCATTATATTTTATTGGAGCTTTACTTCTTGCGATGGTTCGGCCAGCGACAATTTTTGTATTATTGGCTATAATTTCATCGGAGATATTTTTCTTTCTTATGAAAGGTGATTTTAAATGTTCAATTAAGAATATTATCTCAAAATCACTACCGTTTCTAATAGGTTATCTAATTGTTATAATATTACAACATTTATCTTCCGGTTCGTGGACTGCATTTGTAGATGCACAGAAATATTGGACAGTTGGTTTTCAAAGAATAGTAAATATATCGGATTGGTCAATTGAAGGCTTTGGAATGAATACTTTTTCAATCTTTTTCATTGCTATTCCTGCAATGGTTTTCTTAATTTATTTGGGGTTGAGAATAAAATCAAAAAAACAATCTATGGTTAAACTTATTGATAAAACTAAAAAAAATTATTTATTGCTTATTGGTCTGTTTTATTTGGCAGGCATTTTATTGTTTAGTGTTTTGACAGCAGGTGGAAATTTCCATAGTTTATTCAGGTTTATAATTTGTTCTCCTCTATTTTTTATAGTAGTCTTAATTTTAATTTCTAAGATTTCAAGCATAGAAGCGAAACTATTAGCATTAGTGTTTACTACTTTATTCCTGCTTTTATTCACTTACATGTCATTAGTTGATTATGGGGGAGATAGATTGCAATTTTCTTTTGTAGGTCTTTTCATGTTAGTAATAAC
>DCSU01000168.1 GCA_002325785.1 Bacteroidales bacterium UBA1458
CAGGATGCACACCCCCGGCCAGCAGCCTCTGCACCTCCTCAATCATACCGCCCTCCAGCCTCGCCTTCAGCCGCGAGCTGATGCGCTGCCGCCTGGTCTCGCGGTCAAAGAATACAGCCGTCACCAAAGGATTCCTGACAGGAAAAGGGTTCTCATCAACAGGGTGATGCACATAATATTCCGCTATCTCTATAGCCCTGACAGCCCTCTTTACCGTATCAACATCGGTTTGGTTGTGCAGACTCTTATACTGAGAAAGGATGGCCGTCAGCTCCTCAAGCCTCCGCCCGGCCAGAAGCACACGGAGCTGCTCATTCACNNAGCCTGTAACCGCTGACAATACTGTCAACATACATCCCGGAACCGCCACATACCACCGGGAAGCAACCTCGCATACTCATTCCCTCAAAAACCTTCAGGAAATCGCGCTGGTACTCATATACATTGTACCTGTACCCGGCATCCACTATATCCACAATATGAACAGGAACACTTTGGCCACCAACATTATAATCCGAAAGATCCTTACCGGTCCCGATGTCCATCCCCCTGTATACCTGCCTTGAATCCGCACTGATCACCTCCCCCCTGAGTCTCGCAGCCACCATCGCAGCCAGCCGCGTCTTACCGGTGGCTGTCGGGCCGGTTATCACAATGATATCATGCATCGGCTTGTCCATCAGAAATTAAAGATAGCCATTACGGGTTCACGGTAATGCTATTTTACTTAATTTTGCCGTTCTTAAATCAAAAGAGGTCATGGACTTCAGGTTTCTTTACCACCGTACGAAGTATTTTATCATTAACCCCGGAAAGGCGTGGGATGTGGTTCACCGCGAAGAGAGACCCATGAAGTTTGTCAGGGGCAGTTTCTTCATGCCGCTGATAATCCTGGTCTCCATAAGCGCATTCCTTGGCTCGATGTTCTTCATCAACACAACCCTGAAACCAATGTACTCGGTGCTGACAGCAGTCACCACCTTCCTCTTCCTGTATCTGGGCGTCAACGCATCAGCTTTTATCGTGAGGGAGATAACGAGGGCTCTTGACCTCGGGCACGAGTTCCTGGTGGCATTCAAGCTGGTAGCCTATTCCATGGCCCCCATATTCATTTCACTAACTATCAGCCGCCTGTTCGAATCGTTGCTTTTCATCAACGCACTCGGGCTCTATGGTCTGTATATCCTGTGGATTGGTATGGAGACAATGGTCAATCCCCCTGATCACAAGAAGCTTCCGATGATGATTGCCGTAGTCGTCTCAATGCTGATAATATTTCTCCTGCTGCAGGTCATTCTCTCAAAACTGACCGAAGCGGTTTACTTTGGAATCTTTGCCTGACCCCCGGAGATGAGAAACGATACCAGCAATATCGTCATCCGGAACCGAAGGGCCTCTCACGATTATGAATTCCTTGAAAAACTCGTTGCAGGCATCAAGCTTACCGGCACCGAGATTAAATCGATACGTGCCGGCAAAGCTACGCTGACCGACTCATTCTGCGCCTTCCGCAACGGGGAGCTCTTCGTGACCGGGATGCATATCTCGGAGTACTACTGGGGTAACCTGAATAACCACGACCCGCTGGGTGAACGCAAACTTTTGCTGACGCGAAAGGAGCTTCGCAAGTGGGAACGGAAGGTGAATGAGACAGGACTGACAATCATTGTCACCAAGGTCTTCATCAACAACAGGGGACTGGCGAAGGCGGAGATTGCCCTTGCCAGGGGCAAGAAGCAGTATGACAAGCGCGACAGCATCAAGAAGCGCGACCATGAGCGCGAGATGGACACTCACCTCAAGGAGAGAAACAGGTAAGACTTAATAGCGTTTATCAGAAGTTCGGGCTGAGCAGGTATCTTGCATAGAACTGGTCAATGTAAGCTACGGCCTCTTCCGGGGTATCAACTATCCTGAAGATATTCAAATCCTCGCGTGAAATATTGTGCTCCTCATTCAGCATCACCTCGGTAACCCATTCAAAGAGTCCCGACCAGAACTTCTCGCCCACCAGCACTATCGGGAACCGTCCTATCTTTTTTGTCTGTATGAGCGTGATTGCCTCGAAGAGCTCATCAAAGGTGCCGAAACCGCCGGGAAGCACTATGAATCCCTGGGCATACTTCATAAACATGACCTTGCGGACGAAGAAATAGTCGAAGGTGATGATCTTGTCGCGGTCGATGAAGGCATTTGGCTTCTGTTCAAACGGGAGGTCAATGTTTATGCCTGCCGACTTCCCGCCGCCTCTCTTTGCACCTTTATTGGCTGCCTCCATAATCCCCGGTCCTCCACCGGTGATAACACCGTAACCCTTATTCACAAGTTGGAAGGCGATCTCATCGGCCATCTTGTAATACTTATCATTGAAATGGGTGCGTGCAGACCCGAAAATGGCCACACTCGGGCCTATCCTGGAGAGTTTCTCAAATCCTTCAACCAGTTCGGCAATGATTTTAAAGACTCTCCATGAATCCATTGTATGGATCTCATGCCATGTCTTTGGTTCAAATGCATCCTTAATGAGATCTTTATCCTTTGCTTCGTCCATGACTAAATATTCAGGTTTTAAATATAATCTTTTCTATTGTTTCAGCACGGGCGCAAGAAACATGCCCGTGTAATTATCTCTTTTCTTTACTATCTCTTCAGGCGTACCGGAGAACATGATCTTGCCACCGCCCCGTCCTCCCTCTTTGCCAAGGTCAACAATGTAATCAGCCACCTTGATGACATCCATGTTATGTTCAATCACCATGATGGTGTTGCCCCGGTCAACGAGCCTGTCAAGGACCTCAAGCAGAACCCTGACATCATCAAAATGCAGTCCGGTTGTAGGCTCATCAAGGATATACAGCGTGCGCCCGGTATCACGTCTTGAGAGCTCAGTGGCAAGCTTGACACGCTGTGACTCTCCCCCTGAAAGTGTTGTCGATGGCTGCCCGAGCCTGACATAGCCCAGTCCTACCTCCTGCAGGGTCTTGATCTTCTGGTAAATAGAATAAATGCCCTTGAAGAACTCCACCGCATCATTGATGGTCATTTCGAGAACATCATTTATCGACCTGCCCTTGTATTTCACCTCGAGTGTCTCCCTGTTGTAGCGTTTCCCCCCGCAGTCGGGGCACATCACATATACATCGGGCAGGAAGTTCATCTCAATGGTCTTGACCCCCGCACCCTCGCAGCCTTCACACCTGCCCCCCTTGATGTTGAATGAGAACCGACCGGCATCAAAGCCTCTCATCTTGGCATCCGGGGTCATGGCGAAGAGGTTACGTATATCAGTGAAAACGCCGGTGTAGGTTGCCGGGTTTGAACGGGGTGTGCGGCCAATCGGGGCCTGGTCAACCTCTATAACCTTGTCAATGTCATCCAGTCCTTCTATGGTGCTGTACGGCAGCGGCATCCTGCCGGNNTAGCGGCGCTGGCCCTCGGCATAGATGGTGTCGAAGGCCAGCGACGACTTGCCGCTGCCCGAGACACCCGTGATACAGATAAAGGTGCCCAGAGGTACTCTCATAGTGACACCCCGCAGGTTATTGCCGGTGGCCCCGCTGATACTTAAAAACCTGCCGTTGCCCTTTCTGCGCTTCTGCGGAACAGGTATCTGTTTCCTGCCACAGAGATAATCAGCAGTAAGTGTATCAGCTTTAAGTATATCTTCAGGGGTTCCCTCTGCCACTATCATTCCCCCGTGTACTCCTGCTCCGGGACCAATGTCGATAATATGATCTGCACTCAGGATCATATCCCTGTCGTGTTCAACCACAATCACCGAGTTCCCGGCATCGCGGAGGTTACGCAGGGCCTCTATCAGCCTCCTGTTGTCACGCTGGTGCAATCCTATGCTGGGTTCATCAAGGATATAGAGCACGTTGACCAGCTTCGACCCTATCTGGGTGGCAAGCCTTATCCGCTGGCTTTCTCCTCCGGATAACGTCCTGGCGCCCCGGTTAAGCGAAAGGTAATCAAGCCCTACATCGAGCAGGAATCCAAGGCGTGAGCTAATCTCCTTGAGTATCTCCGAGGCGATCTTCTTCTGCCTGTCTGACATATCAGCAGAGACTCCGTCAAGGAAAAGCCTGAGCTCGGTGAGATCCATTCCCGCAAGCTCTCCGATGTTTTTCCCTCCTATACGGAACCACAGTGCCTCTTTGTTCAGCCTGGTGCCGTTGCACTCAGGGCAGACATGATACTGAACATATTGTTCACGGCCCTTGGCGCTGGTCTTGCGCGCTCCCACGGCCTCCTGGTTGCCCACGTAGTTAACAACACCCTCGAAGGTCATAAAATAGTTTGAGCTGACGCCCAGCGGAGTGTTGGACAGTTTAAGTACCTCATCCGAGCCAAAGAATATCTTGTTCAATACTTCGTCCGAAAGATCCTTAACAGGTGAATCAACAGTGAAGCCGTACTTTTCACCAAGGGCTTCCAGCATCCAGAAGATCCATATGTTGCGGTATTTCCCCAGCGGCTCAATACCGCCGCGTCGGATACTCAACTCCGGATCAGGCATCATCCGTTTAATGTCGACCTCAGAAATCTCACCCAGTCCGTTGCATCTGGGGCATGCCCCCTGCGGCGAGTTAAAAGAGAAGGTGAACGGGGCAGGCTCATTATATGATATTCCTGTCACCGGGCACATCAGGTGGCGGCTGTAATACCTGTAACTATTGTCTTCAGCATCCAGGACCATCATGATACCGTCTCCCTGGTCAAGAGCCAGGAGCAGTGCGTCATGAAGCCTCTTCTCTGTCACATGGCCTGCCTGGAATTTATCAATAACCAGTTCAATGAAATGCGATTTGTACCTGTCAAGCTTCAGCCCGGCCGTTATCTCACTGAGATCACCGTCGATACGTGCCCAGAGAAATCCTTTACGCCTCAGCTGCTCGAAAAGCTCTTTATAGTGCCCCTTTCTTCCCTTTATCAATGGTGCCAGTATATAGATCTTCTTTTCATTATACCGTGATGATACCAGCTCAAGAATCTGATCATCATTATATTTTACCATCTTCTCCCCCGATTCATAGGAATATGCGTCGGACGCCCTTGCATAGAGCAGCCTGAGGAAGTCATAAATCTCAGTGATGGTACCAACCGTTGACCGGGGATTCTTGTTGGTAGTCTTCTGTTCAATGGAAATTACAGGACTGAGACCTGTTATGCGGTCTACGTCGGGCCTCTCCATACCTCCCAGGAACTGGCGGGCATAAGCCGACAGGGTCTCCATGTAGCGCCTCTGACCCTCCGCATAGATGGTGTCAAAAGCCAGAGACGACTTCCCGCTACCGCTCAGACCGGTGACTACCACCAGTTTATTTCGCGGTACCGTGAGGCTTATATTACGAAGGTTGTGAACCCTTGCCCCGTATACCTTTATCTCATCTTTCTTTTCCGGCATCGGGGGACGCTATAAGCCTTCCGCTGTCCTTGCATCCTTTTCAGGTACCCTGATGGTATACTCGCGCCCCTCACTGTTTGTCAGGAACGGCTTGCGAAGCCACGGGTTGAGAAACTTCAGAAGCTTATAATTGGTTTCATATTGCCGTGCAAACTGTTCAAAACCGGGAACAGGTGTATTAACCGTGACCTCCTTAAAGGGGATCGGCCTGTAGAGGTCGCTCTCCCTGACCTCGAACCCGTACATGGATGGGTCTGACATTATCAGTTTAAGGGCAGCTATCCGAAATACATATCTGGCGGTCTCCTCATTCAGGAGCAGATCATAGTAATTTTTCTCATTCTGTATCTCCACCTGCTCACTGAGTCCGCTGAACCCATTGTTGTATGAAGCTGCAGCCATGGTCCAGCTACCGTACCTGGCATATGCCTTTTTGAAGTATTCGCATGCAAAGCGGGTCGACTTCTCAAGATTATACCGGTCATCAATCTCTTTGTTGATCATCATACCGGCCTCTTTGCCGGTGTTTTCCATTATCTGCCAGAATCCGGTGGCACCTGCAGGCGAGATGACATTGCTGAGGTCACTCTCTGCACAGGCGAGGTACTTGAAGTCATCAGGTATGCCATACTCATTAAGGATTTTTTCCATCTCCGGGAAGTATCTCCCGGCTCTCTTTATTGTCAGGAGGGTGGACCCGTGCCTGTAGGCTGTGGCATTCAGCTCCCTGTCCAGGCTCTCTCGGGTGTCAAAATTCTGCAGCGGCAGAGGTTCTCCGGCGAAAGTAACGTTTTCAGGTAAGGCCCATGATGCTGCTGACGGCTTATATTCCTCATTATCAGCATCTACAGATTGCTGGTTGTCCGCGGCAACGAGCAGAGTAAGAACAAATCCGGCGCTGAGCAACAGCATAATCCCGATGGCGATTTTCCCTATTGGTACTTTCATGGCATGACAGTTTTTTTTGAAACTGCAAAAATAGGGATTTTATTGCTTTGAGGGAAGCAAAAGAAGGGGCAGGATCAGATATGTCAGAATTTGAAGAAGAAGCCCGAAAATACTCCGAGAGAATAAGGCTTGTAAAGCGGTCCGGAAATATCACTGATGGGTGTCATGTAATATCTGAAAACAGGCTCCAGGTTGAACGAGACCTTTTTTGAGAAATTATACTCCATTCCCAATCCGAGCTGGCTGCTGAGGCTATGCGGGTTTATTCCCTCGGTATGACCTACTGATATCATATCAGATCCCTCACCTGTATAGGCTATGTTATCAACCAGGAAACCGTATGCCACCCCTCCGGAAAGGTTGAGACCCACCTTGCTGTCTATAACCTTGTAACGAAGCACCAGGGGCAGTTCAAGGTAACGGAACACCTGCCGTATATCATCTCCCACCTGTGTCAGCGGGAATTTTGACGGGTCAGCAGAGTTGCCCTGGATAAGCGTTGCCACCCTGTCTTTACTGTCGGCCAGGAAGAGGTCAGTGTTACCTGCCAGAATCAGCCCGGATGCTGTCTCAACGCTGTATAGGTAATTGCTTTTGACTGCATAGAAGCCTGAGAGCCCGGCAAAAACATCAACTCCCGTAATGGTCTGTCCGATTGAGGCGAGTCCGATACCCGACTGAATGGTGAGACGATCGGAGATCTTATATCCGAAGGTGAGACCGGTGGAATACGAGGGCCTTGATTTTTCACTGTTCATCAGCTCTGAAAGTCTAATATCCTGACCGCCAGGTGACAGTCCCATAGTCGGGGATACTGAAGCGCCAACCATGAACCGTTGTCCGGTTGTTCCGCCGGTGCCTGTTGTAAGAACTGTCTTAAGACCTTCAGCCGTCCCAGGCAGCCTGTCCGAGGCAATAATCGTAATATCATCCGGAGATACGGGAACCGATTCTTCAGTCTTCTCACGTGAGAGAGGCATGTCCGCGGAGGCAAGCAGAGGTAACGGTTCTTCTGCAGGGAGAGAAAGCACAGCTTCAGTGGCATGCTGAGGCGGTGCGGCCTGCATGGTGATAACCCGTGCAAATTCTTTTGCCTGAGACAGATCAGCCTGTGCCACCTTACCGTCAATAGTGACCGCCCGAAGTTCACCGCCTGCCAGCGTTAACTCAGTCTGTGTGTTACTGCTGTTATTGCTGCGGATATACCATGTTGCAAGGAGTGTGAGGGAGACCAGGGCAGCCACACCCGCAGCGATACCCGTAATGATACGGAAACGCGAGATTCTGACAGGCATCGGCGGGATGTTATCCCAGACGTCAGCCGGTGGCAGGACCTCCATGTTTTTCAGTCCGTTACGGAATACAATATCAATATTTGGTTCCCTATCAAACATTTACCAATCTTCTTGTGACACCCGTAAGTATCATTACCTTCTTCTGAAGGATTTCCCTCGCCCTGGAGAGATTCGATTTGCTGGTACCTTCCGAGATGCCAACCATTTCTCCTATCTCCTTGTGGGAATAACCTTCAATGGCGTAGAGGTTAAAAACCATCCTGTACTTGGGTGGCAGTTCCATGATCATGTTCAGCAGATCATAAGCTGCGAGCCCGGCAAAATCATTGTTTTCGGGGTCGGCTTCCGGCTCCGTGACCTCGTCAATGTCATCAACACGGCTCAGATAATACCTGTTACGGTATCTCTCGAGGGCTGTGTTGACAATAATCCTCCTCATCCATCCTTCAAAAGAACCTTCATGGCTGAAGCGCGACAGGTTTTCAAAAATCTTTATAAAGCCTTCCTGCAGAACATCCCTGGCCTCCTCCGTATTGCCTGCATACTGAAGACAAACGGCATAGAGCCTGGGGGCATACCTGCGGTAAAGCAGCTCCTGGTCGCGTCTGCTGCCTGACAAACAGCCATCAATTATATCTTTCTCTTTCTGCAAACCCGGGTATTAGACGAGTTATAAAGATAAGAAATAAATTATGACGTTGTCAATAGATTGATGCTAAAAAGGGGGTAAAGGTTGCGTTAAAAGAAAAACTCACACTAATAATCAGGCATGTATCGCCTCCCCAAGAGCCGCTGCTGCTGCTTCCATGATACCCTCTGACATAGTAGGATGAGGATGAATGCTGAGCATCAGGTCATGGGCTGTGGCTCCCATCTTTCTTGCTACCACGAGAGAGGAGATCATCTCGGTGACATTCATGCCAATCAGGTGTCCGCCGATTAGCTTATCGTCAGCTGCATTAAAGACCAGCTTCACGAAACCCTCACGGGCGCCTGCTGCGGAGGCCTTACCGGAGGCCATGAACATGAATTTTCCTGTTTTGGTCTCGATGCCTGCCGTCTTTGCAGCCGCCTCGGTAAGGCCGCAGGAAGCCACTTCGGGAGTTGTATATGTGCATCCCGGGATATTTGAGTAATCAACAGTCTCAGTGCTTTTCCCTGCTATCTTTTCAATGCAGACAATCGCTTCGGCTGAGGCAACATGAGCAAGAGCCGGTCCCGGGACCACATCACCGATAGCATAGACGCCGGTGAGGGAGGTCTGGTAGTATTCATCAACTATTATCTTGCCCCTTTCAGTCTTCACCCCGTACTCCTCAAGGCCTATACCTTCAATGTTAGGTGTGATCCCGACGGCCGAAAGGACCACATCGGCTTCAGTAACCACTTCGCCCTTCGGGGTTTTGATTGTGACAATGCATTTTTCACCCGTTGTATCTACCTTTTCGACCGACGAATCAGTCATGATCTTCATCTTAGCCTTTTTGAACGAGCGTTCCAGGGTACGCGATACCTCCTCATCCTCCAGCGGAAGTATCCGCGGCATGAATTCAACCAGTGTCACCTCAGTGCCCATCGACCGGTAGAATCCGGCGAACTCGCTGCCAATGGCCCCCGAACCTACCACCACCATTGAGGCAGGCAAAGAGGGAAGGCTCATCGCCTCACGGTACCCGATGATCTTCCTGCCGTCCTGCTTAAGGTTTGGCAATTCACGCGAGCGGGCACCCGTGGCAATGATAATATTTTTTGCTTTGTATCTCTCTTTAATGCCTTCAGCAGCCTCGACCTCAACAGCGCCGGCACCCTTCAGTCGGCCAAATCCATTGATTACAGGTATGTTATACTTCTTAAAAAGATACTGCACTCCTTTGCTCATGGCATCTGCCACTCCCCTGCTGCGGGCGATGACAGCACTGAAATCAGGTGCCGGCGCCTCACCTGCAATGATGCCGTAATCAGATGCATGGCGGGCATAATCAAGTACCTGTGCGCTCTTCAGCAGTGCCTTAGTGGGAATACAACCCCAGTTGAGACAGACGCCTCCGGTCTCTGCTTTCTCAATAACGGCTACCTTCATGCCCAGTTGTGAAGCCCTTACAGCAGCAACATAACCGCCCGGCCCGCTGCCGATTATCAAAATATCAAATTCATTCATATGCTTACGTTTTCATTTTTTTAATCCTGCTGCTCCGCTTCAGACTTCTTACAGAACGTGCCACCAGCCAGAAAAACACCAGTACTGTCACAATTGTTGCGCCGGTAGGAAGGTTCGTGAACCATGAGATAGCGAACCCAACGCTTATGCTCACGAAACTTACAACCGTGGAGAGTATAACTATACGCAGGTATTTCCGGGTGAAGAGCATAATGATATTTGCCGGGATGGTTAGAAGGGCAATTATCATGATCACTCCCGCAATCCTTATGTTGAGCACGATAACAAGTCCTGTAAGACCTACCGAGACATACTTAAAAAGATCAACATGCCTGGTAAAAGTACGGGCATAGTGCTCATCAAAGGAGATGTAAAGAAGTGTTCTGTAGAACAGTGCAGTATAAATTATCAGTACCACCGAGATTATTCCCAGTGCAATCAGGTCGCCGTTGGTGACGGTCAGTATGCTCCCAAAAAGGTAACTCATAAGATTGGGCGCGTAACCCGGCGTCAGGTAGATGAAGATAATGCCGACTGCCATTCCAAGCGCCCACAGGATACCAATGGCGCTGTCTTCGCGCATCTTCCCTTTGGCAGACATGTATTCCATTCCAAGTGCCGATCCAAGGCCAAATATAGCCGCACCAACAACCGGGTTCATGCCAAGATAGTACCCGAGCCCGATCCCTCCGAATGAGGCATGAGTTATGCCTCCACTCAGGAATACCAGCCTCCTGGATACGATGTATGTACCTGCCAGCCCGGCAGTAATACTGGCAAAAAAGGCACCCAGGAGTGACCTGACAACAAATGAGTATTCGAAGAGATTATCCATTAACTGTGCTTGTGGAGTACGATATGGGGTACATCACCGTGGGTGACCAGCTGTATGGGGCATCCGTACAGCCTCAGATCCTCATCGGTTATCTTGCTGTGCGGGTGATAGAAGAGAGAACCGTTGACGCAGGCAAACGACTTTACCCAGGTGGAGATGGTACCAATATCATGTGACACCATCATAATCGTCATCCGGTTGTTGAGCAGCCTGAGCTTTTCGTAAAAATCGGCTTCGAAAGATGAATCAACGAACGTGGCCGGCTCATCAAGAAGAAGAAGTCGCGGCGACCCGCTCACAGCTCTTGCCAGGTAGACACGCTGAAGCTGACCTCCTGACAACTCATTCAGGGCCTGGTGAGCCAACGGGGTGAGACCCAGCTCATCCATGACTTCTCTGGCATGCGTTTTCTCTTTTCGTCGCATACGGCCTGTGGCGCCCATGCCGTGCATCATTCCTGACAGCACAACATCTTCCACCGTAACCGGGAAAAGGATGTCACCCTGAGCTACCTGTGGCATATACCCTATCTGGTTGATAGTCAGATTACCGGGATTGAAATCTACCTTACCGGAGAGCGGCTTCAGGAGCCCCAGGATCACCCTTAGGAGAGTCGTCTTACCTCCTCCGTTAGGACCGATGATACCAATGAAATCGTTCTCCTCCACGGCCATGGTGATCTCTTTCAGGACCACCTTCTCCTCGTACCCGGCGGTCACGTTGTCTATGGTGAAAAGTACGCTCATGTCTGTTAATAGTCTGAAGGTCTCAAGGTCTGATGTCTGAAGGTCAAAAGTTTAAAGTCTGTAAAGTCCACAAAGTCGAAAGTCCATAAAGTCGA
>DCSU01000005.1 GCA_002325785.1 Bacteroidales bacterium UBA1458
GATGGGTGGTTCACTTATGATTGCCGGATATTGCTGGGAAAATGAAACCAAAAACATAAAATCATGAATAACAGGTATTTAACTATTGTGATTTTACTCCTTGTATGCCTCTCTACGGTTAAAGCCCAGAAGCTGAAAACCGCAGGTTACAAACCGAAGGAGGTGGAGGTAGGCGTTGTTGAACATCTTGGCGATACCATACCGCTTGACCTGTGGTTTTACAACGAGGATAGTGAGCAGGTCACCCTCCGTTCANNTTTTGACTGTCCCAACCTGTGCAGCCCCCTGATGGATGGCATTGCAGATGTGGTCAGCAAGATGGACATGACGCTGGGCAATGAATACAAGGTCATAACAATCAGCTTTAACACAAGTGACACTCCCGAGAAGGCCAGGGAGAAGAAGAAGAACTTTGTTCAGAGGATCAGCAAGGAGAACCAGAAGGACTGGATCTATCTTACAGGCACGGAGGAGAATATCGCCGCCATCACTGCTGCAGCCGGTTATAAATACACTCCGCAGGGGCTTGACTTTGCACATCCTTCGGTTATCATGGTTGTCAGCCCTGCCGGGAAGATCACCCGTTACCTTTACGGCCTGACCTATCTCCCGTTTGACGTAAAGATGGCCGTCATAGAGGCACAGAAAGGTATAGCCAGGCCTACAGCCAACCGTATCCTCGAGTATTGTTTTGCATATAATCCGGGAAGTCAGACCTACACATTACAGGTTACGAGGATAGTGGGTATAATCACAATATTCTTTCTGGTGTTGATAATGGTTATCCTGCTTATCAGGAGAAGAAAAAAATAAATCCGGTTGATTATGGGAAACGAACCAGAGGTAAGTTACCTGGAATACCAGGGCAGGCACAAAGGGATATGGTCATGGCTGCTGAGCACTGACCACAAGCGGATAGGACTGCTGTACCTGTATGCCGTCGTATTTTTCTTTTTTGTTGCAGCCACGCTGGGGTTGCTTATGCGTATAGAGCTGATAGCTCCCGGGCGCACTATCATGGAACCGCAAACCTATAACGGGCTCTTTACAATTCATGGGATCATAATGATCTTTGTGATAGTGATACCGGGGCTTGCGGCAGTATTCGGAAACTTTTTCCTGCCGATACTGATCGGGGCAAGGGATGTGGCTTTCCCAAAGCTTAATCTCTTCTCCTGGTATCTGTACATGACAGGAGCATTTCTGGGGGTTGCGTCACAGTTCCTGGGCAGCGGGCCACCCGATACGGGCTGGACCTTCTATGTGCCTTACAGTGTGGAGTCGGGCACGAGTGTCATATGGGCACTTACTGCCGCCTTCATCCTGGGATTTTCGTCAATTCTCACCGGGCTTAACTTTATTGTCACAATCCACCGGATGAGGGCTCCCGGAATGAAATGGATGAGGATGCCTCTTTTCCCATGGGCCCTCTATGCCACAGCATGGATACAGGTGCTTGCCACCCCGATAATAGGGATAACACTGCTCATGGTGATTGCCGAGCGAGTCCTGAATATTGGCTTCTTCGATCCGGCGCTGGGCGGTGACCCGGTGCTGTTCCAGCATCTGTTCTGGATATACTCCCATCCGGCAGTCTACATCATGATTCTGCCCGCCATGGGTGTTGTCACGGAGATTTTTCCCACATTCAGCCAGAAGCCAGTCTTCGGGTATGGCGCCATAGTGATCTCCAGCCTTGCCATAGCCTTTGTGGGCTATTTCGTGTGGGGTCATCATATGTTCACCTCGGGCATGAGTTATTATGCACGGTGGTTCTTTTCGTTCCTTACATTCATTGTAGCAATTCCCAGCGCCATAAAAGTATTTAACTGGATATCAACGATGTATGGAGGGTCAATAGATCTGAAGCCTCCCCTGTTGTATGCAATATCCTTTATTTTTCTCTTCCTTATCGGCGGTTTCACCGGTCTTGTTCTGGGTTCGCTCGCAACCAACGTTCAGACCCATGACACGGCGTTTGTGGTTGCCCACTTCCATTACATAATATTCGGAGGAATGGGCTTCTCTTTCTTCGCGGCAATACACTACTGGTTCCCGAAGATGTACGGCAGGATGTACAACAACAAGGTTGCAAACATTGCGTGGGGGTTCAACTTCGTGGGTTTCAACCTTCTTTATTTCCCGCATTTCATCATAGGCATACAGGGGATGCCAAGGCGGGCGTACGACTACCTGCCCCAGTTCCAGACAGGGCATGTGTTATCCACAATCGGAGCCTTCATTCTCATTACCGGGCTGATACTGATGGTAATTAATCTCATGGTTGCCGCAAGGCGAGGAGCCAAGGCTCCGGCCAATCCCTGGCACGGCGTCACGCTTGAATGGATGATACCCTCTCCCCCGCCCCATGAGAACTTTGATGAGATTCCCGAGATAACAACACAGCCGTATTTCTTCGGCTCAAAGGATAAGAACAAAGAGTAGACTATATATGGCAGATCATCCAACCCATACAGAGCATATTGACAGCGAGACAGGAAAACTCGGAATGTGGTTATTCCTCTTCACGGAAATTTTCCTCTTCAGCGGTTTGTTTCTCGTCTATGCAATCTTCAGGGCAAAGTACTCCGCCGACTTTCATGTTGCTGCCGCGGAACTGAATGCGTTCATTGGTACAATTAACACCGTCTTCCTTCTTGTCAGCAGTATGACAGCGGCAATGGCTCTTACTGCTATACAGAAAGGCAACAAACGGCTGACCCTCATTCTTTTGCTGGTGACACTTCTCCTGGCGGCATTGTTCCTTGTTAACAAATACTTCGAATGGTCGCACAAGTTTGAATACGGCATCTACCCCGGTTCTCCTGTTCTTAAAAACATGTCGCATGGCGAACTTCTGTTTTTCGGGCTGTATTACATGATGACCGGCCTGCACGCTCTCCATGTAGTGATCGGAATGATCCTTCTCACCATCAACGTGGTGAAAGTTAAACTGGGCACCGTTAACAGCGAAAGGTACCTCATCCTTGAGAACAGCGCCCTGTACTGGCACCTGGTTGACCTGGTATGGATCTTCCTCTTCCCGCTTTTGTACCTAATAACCTGAAAGAGACATGAAAAACGACGAAAAACATATTTCATCCTACTCATCGCTGGTCATTGTGCTTGTGATATTGCTCTTCCTCACCACAATATCAGTGCTAGTAACAGGATTTCACCTTGGAGCATTTACCGTTGCCGTTGCACTGATAATTGCCAGCGTCAAGGTTTACATCGTGCTCACACAGTTCATGCACCTCAGGTTCGAGAACCTTTTCCTGCGACTTGCCGTGGCCGGGGTGTTTGTTATGTTTGCACTGATTACAATAGGTACATTCATTGATTATTTCTTCAGATAAATAAGGATAGTTATGTTTAACGGGGCATCAAATCTTGCAGAAGGAGTAGACAAGGCATTCCTGTTCATCTTTATCGTCGCCTTCATTTTCATTATCGGGATAACTTCTTTCATGATCTGGACCGTGATCCATTTCTCAAGGAGGAAGGGGAAGGAAGCGCAGCAATTCACTGGCAGCATTAAGCTTGAGGTCTTATGGACGGTAGTTCCCCTGATACTGGTTATGATTATGTTCTGGATCGGATGGAAAGGCTTTGCTCCCATGCGCAAGGTACCGGCTGATGCGATGATCATCACTGCCATCGGCAGGATGTGGGAGTGGGAATTCATTTACGGCGACAGTCTAAGGTCGAAAGAGTTGGTGCTGCCGATCAACAAGCCCGTCAAGCTCGAGCTGGTATCGGAGGATGTCAATCACAGCCTCTTCATCCCGGCGTTCAGGGTCAAGGAAGATGTGATACCCGGT
This sequence comes from Bacteroidales bacterium UBA1458, assembly GCA_002325785.1. Lineage (GTDB taxonomy): Bacteria > Bacteroidota > Bacteroidia > Bacteroidales > VadinHA17 > SR-FBR-E99. The sequence continues at coordinate 3,825 of DCSU01000005.1, forward strand.
TACGACAACTACCTGTGGTTCACGCCAAACTATATCGGC
>DCSU01000086.1:0-206 GCA_002325785.1 Bacteroidales bacterium UBA1458
CAAAATCGAACTATGCTGTCACAGGTCTCTACTTCTATGATAACGCCGTAGCCTCAAGGGCACGTCACCTGAAACCATCTACCCGTGGTGAATTGGAGATTACCGACCTGAACAGGCTCTATCTTGATGAAGGCCAGTTGGATGTGAAGCTTCTCAGCAGAGGCATGGCTTGGCTGGACACGGGCACCTTCGACAGCCTGCTGCAG
>DCSU01000086.1:232-385 GCA_002325785.1 Bacteroidales bacterium UBA1458
CGGATTCATTACCAGGGAACAGCTGGTTGCTCTCGCCAAACCGCTGGCAAAGAGCCAGTACGGTCAGTATCTCCTGAAAGTAGCAAACGAACAGGCCTGACCATGAAAGTACACCAGACAGAGTTTCCAGGAATGCTTATCATTGAACCCGAT
>DCSU01000086.1:412-4675 GCA_002325785.1 Bacteroidales bacterium UBA1458
GCAGGACAATGAGTCAAGCTCCTCCAAAGGCGTGATTCGCGGCCTGCATTTCCAGGAGGAACCGTTTGCACAGGCTAAACTGATACGGGTTATCGAGGGGCGCATCTACGATGTTGCCCTCGATATACGCAAAGGCTCCCCGACGTTCGGCAAGTGGTTCGGACTGATCATTGACTCAGAAAAGAAACTCCAGTTCCTTATACCTAAGGGATTCGCACACGGCTTATCGGTGCTCAGCGAGAGGGCCATCGTACTCTACAAGTGTGACAACAACTACTCGGTGGCGCATGAGAGGGGCGTCAATGCGCTGGACCCAGCCCTCGGAATAGACTGGATGATTGAAAAGGGAAGTGAGATACTTAGTCCAAAGGATCTTGCTCAACCGCTTTTCAGGGATATCAGTACTAATTTCAGATTTACCGTATGACAGCCATACTGGTTACAGGTGCATCCGGACAGCTCGGAAGTGAGATCAGGGAGCGGTCAGCCCGCTACAACGGATACAGTTTTGTATTCACTGATGCCGCAGAGCTTGATATTACCGATGCCCGGGCTACAAAGGCATTTATTGCGGACCTCGCTCCCTCATGGATAATCAACTGTGCTGCCTATACGGCAGTAGACAAAGCCGAGGATGAGGAGGAGCTGGCAACACTGATCAACGGAATGGGCGTTGAAAACATCGTGAGCGCCATGGAGGGATCCGACTGCAGACTCATTCATATTTCAACTGATTACATCTTTGACGGCAACAATCCCGTTCCCTACACTGAGGATGACATACCATCCCCCGCCTCCGCCTACGGCCGAAGCAAGCTCGCCGGAGAAAAGGCTGCGATGCGATGGCCTATGACCATGACAATACGCACATCATGGCTCTATTCATCCTATGGCAATAATTTTGTCAAAACAATTCTCCGCAAGGCAGGATCAGCTGAGAGTATCAACGTGGTCTTTGATCAGGCCGGATCACCTACATACGCTGCCGATCTGGCTGCTGCAATACTCGAAGTGATAAGCGGAGTTATTCAGAACAGGCATCTCTTTGTTCCCGGGCTCTTCAACTACTCCAATGAGGGTGTGTGCAGCTGGTTTGACCTTGCAACGGAAATTATGGCTGTGGCGGGCTCATCATGTGCCGTGGTTCCCGTCAGAAGCTCAGCTTACCCATCAAAAGTGAAACGACCGGCATACAGCGTACTTGACAAAACCCGGATCAGGGAACATTATAACCTGGACATACCACACTGGCGTACAAGCCTCATCAATTGCATCTCAAAAATCAACAGGATATGATCAACATTGACGACATCAGGAAAAGAGCCGGAACATGGCTGGGCGAGGAGTTTGACGAACCGACACGCAGGGAGGTTCAGAACCTGCTTGAGAACGATGAGAAAGGCCTCATCGATGCATTCTACCAGGATCTTGAGTTTGGCACCGGAGGTCTGCGTGGAATCATGGGCGCAGGAACAAACAGGATGAACCGCTATACCCTGGGTATGGCAACACAGGGACTGGCAAACTACCTCAAGAAACATGCTGTCAATCCTGCATCCATAAAAGTGGCCATAGCACACGACTGCCGCAATAACAGCAGCTATTTCGCACGGGTAGCAGCTGATATCTTCACTGCAAACGGATTCACTGCATGCCTGTTCGAGGCCCTGCGGCCCACACCTGAACTCTCTTACGCCATAAGGCTTTACGGGTGTGATGCGGGGGTTAACATAACCGCTTCGCACAACCCGAAGGAGTATAACGGTTATAAGGTATCATGGAACGACGGCGGACAGGTGGTATCACCCCATGACAAGGGCATCATTGATGAGGTTCGCAGCATTAAATCCGTCACGGAGATTATGACCGGCGGCGATGATTCAAAAATAATCATTCTGGGCGCTGAGACGGATGAAAAATACCTTGCAGAGGTTAAAGCCCTCAGCATAAACCCCGATGTCATAAAAAGAAACCATGATATAGGCATAGTCTATACCCCGCTTCACGGAACAGGCTACAAAATTGTTCCGGATGCACTTGCCCTTTACGGATTCACAAACGTGCATACGGTAAAAGAACAGTCAGTCCCTGACGGCAACTTCCCCACCATACACTCCCCTAACCCCGAGGATCCGGATGCACTCTCAATGGCTGTTGCACTGGCCAAAGAGAAGGGAGCCGACCTTGTCATGGCAACTGACCCCGACGGCGACAGGCTGGGTGTGGCAATCAGGAAGCCTTCCGGCGAATTCGTGCTGCTCAACGGCAATCAGACCGGCGCGCTGCTGACATGGTACATCCTCTCGCAGAAAAAACAAAACGGTGAACTCAGGGGGAATGAATATATTATTTATACGATTGTGACATCCGACCTGCTCGAGAGCATAGCGAACAAGAACGGGGTCAAATGCTACAAGGTCCTTACAGGCTTCAAATATTTCGCGGAGCTGATGCGCGACCTTGAGGGCAAGGAAAAATATATCGGCGGTGGCGAGGAGAGCTTCGGATACCTGGCAGGCGACTATGTGCGCGACAAGGACGGGGTGTCTGCCATTGCGCTGGTAGCTGAGGCTGCGGCATGGGCACGTGACAGGGGAAAGACGCTCTGGGAACTGCTGCTCGACATCTATGCTGAATACGGACTCTACCGCGAGAAGCTTATCAATGTTGTAAGAAAGGGTGCCGAGGGTGCTGCCGAGATACAGAAGATGATGGCGGGGTATCGCACCAGCCCGCCTGCCGGGATTGCCGGCAGCAAGGTCATAAAGATGGACGATTACCTGACACTATTATCAACTGACCTCCTGACGGGAAAGAAAGAGCCTTTGCACCTGGAGAAATCAAACGTGCTGCAGTTCTTCCTGGCAAACGGAACGAAAATATCCGTCCGCCCGTCCGGTACCGAGCCGAAGATCAAGTTCTACTTCAGCGCCAGCACTAAGATGACTGACACACCTCAGTTTGAGAAGCTTTGGAAGGGGCTGGAGGATAGGATTGATGACGTTATCAGGGATTTGGGACTGTAGACTGAAGGTCTGAGGTCCCGATACACTTCGTTATCGGGATTAAGTCTCCACCAATGGTGGAGCCTCAATCTGAAGGTCCAAAAGATTTGCGATTTGCGAATTTCGATTAAATCGACAATCGACAATCGACAATTCCCAATATTGCCTAATCTCCAATTATCTTCACGAGTACGCGCTTGCGCCGCATACCGTCATATTCGCCATAGAAGATCTGTTCCCACGGCCCGAAGTCGAGCCTGCCTGCGGTGATTGCCGCCACCACCTCGCGCCCCATCAGCTGACGCTTCATGTGGGCATCGGCATTATCCTCGAACCCGTTATGACGGTATTGTGAGTGTGGCTTCTCTGGCGCCAGCTTCTCAAGCCACACCTCGAAATCGTGATGCAGTCCGCTCTCATCATCATTGATGAAAACACTGCTGGTGATGTGCATCGCATTGACAAGCACAAGTCCTTCAGTAATTCCGCTATCGGCTATGCACTGTTCCACCTGACCGGTGATGTTTATATAATCCCGCCTGTGTGGCGTCTCCATCCAAAGTTCTTTCCGGTATGTTTTCATGATAGTATGCGATTCAGCGTGATTAACTATGAATTTTATGCTGTAAAATTAATGAATTTATGGGTCTGCATACCGGCCTTTGACTTCCATCCTTTCACAACAGCATATTGCCTTGGCGCAAGGTAAAGAGTCGACATACCCTTGCCAACAGTAAAAGCGATAGCAGCTGAAACTACTCCCGGGAGCTTCAGAAATACAACACACACCAGCAACACTGCAATTATTGTAACAAGCTCCACTGCCGTTGCTGCTGATATGGGGCCTGTGGTTCCGTTAACCAACAACAGCGACCTCTGGAAATTCAGCAGGACCGTCAATGCCGGCAGAAGGATCATAATCTTAAGCGGAAGATATGATAGATCTGCAAGCTCCTTACTCAGCCCGGAGATATTTACAAACCACAGATCAGCCAGGGGGGTAAATGCCAGTATTGAAACAAGAACCGTTACCGCGATACCCATGTACAACGCAAAATTCCTCAACAGGCCGTAATTCTGTTTTTGCCTGCCGATCAGGGCAATATTCACCTCCTGGTAAGATAACCCGAGGCTTCTGAAGATGAACACCAGTGAACTCACAACAGGCAGAACGGCAAGCGATTCCACCGCCATGTAGCTCCTGCCAAGGAAAAATGTGACGAAGGGATGAACGCCAAGGGATAATATTGATGTAAGC
>DCSU01000158.1:0-20334 GCA_002325785.1 Bacteroidales bacterium UBA1458
CCTACTGCCTATTTCCTACTGCCTGATAATAATATGCTGCATAATATTATATTTGGGCAACCAGATTCGATCAGTCAGACTATTTTTGTTACCAAATTACTAATGGATGAAAAGCAATAGAAGCAATCCCACAGTCAGAACCGGATTTATCCTCCTGCTGGCAATATTCCCGCTGCTTGCCGGCGCACAGATAACAAAAGATATTGATCCTGACGGTCCCGGATATGCTGAGAACTGCACCAGCATCATGGTAGGCAGGCTGGCCTCTACTGACGGTTCGGTTATGACCTCACATACCTGTGACGGAAGATACCGTACATGGCTTGAGGTGGTTCCGGCAATGAAGTTCGAAAGGGATACTGTGCACCATGTCTACTGGGGCACCTTGCAGACCGAGGCCGCCTGGGATATGACCAATGTGACCCGCAAAGGCGAAATCCCCGAGGTGAAATCGACCTTCGCCTTCCTGAGCACAGCCTATCCCTGCCTCAATGAAAAGCAGCTGGCCATAGGCGAAACCACCATCTACGGTCGCAAGGAGCTCATCAACACCGACGGATTATTCCTCATAGAGGAACTGGAGAAGATAGCCCTTCAGCGCTGCACTACAGCCAGACAGGCCATTGCATTAATCGGATCACTGGCTGAACAGTACGGTTACGGCGACATGGCAGAGTGCATAACCATAGCAGACCCAAAAGAGGTCTGGCAGCTTGAGATAGCCGGATCAGGCCCGGGCAAACCCTCCTCACTTTGGGTCGCCCAGAGGATCCCCGATGACCATGTGGGGATAGCCGCCAACATACCCAGGATATCTGATGTGAAGTTCAATGACCCTGATCACTTCATGACCTCCAAGGACCTTCGCAAGAAGGCAAAGGAACTGGGTTACTGGGACGGTAAGGACCCCTTCAAATTCTACAAGGTGATTGGCACCCGCAAACCCTATGACATCCGGGAGTTCTTTGTCCTGAGTACCCTGGCTCCGGACCTGGGACTTACAATGGAGATGGATGAACTTCCATTCTCGGTGAAGCCGCATAAGAAACTTTCCGTGAGTGACGTGATGGCTCTCTTCCGCGAGACCTATGAAGGTACTCCTTATGACATGACGCAGAATCTTATGGTCAGTGTCACCCGCAAGGATGAAGCCGGCAACGAAGTTACTGACACCGTCAAGTCACCCATCGCCAATAACTGGATGAGCCCCGATATGCGCAAACTGGTCAATGAGCTGAAACCCGGGACCATCAAGATTCAGAGGGCCATTGCCATTGCAGGGTGCTCCTACTCGCACGTCATACAGTGCCGCGATTGGCTGCCTGAAGAAGTAGGCGCAGTAGCCTGGTTCTCATTTGACAACCCGGGACAGAGTCCGCGGATACCAATCTTCTCGGGTACCATGTCTCTGCCTGAGAGCTTCCGCATATGCGGTCAGCACCGCTACCGCGAAGATGCCGCCATCTGGTCTTTCCGTGAAGCCAACAGGCTCTCGACAGTAAACTGGGAGAAGGGACGCAAACTCATTGAACCGGCTGTGGCAGAGATGGAACGAAAGGCTCTGAGCGAGATGCCGGCACTGGAAGAGAGAGTAAAAGTACTTGTTAAAGAAGGAAAAAATGACGAAGCAAGGAAGGCAGTCACAGAGTATACCAACTCTTTTGCCTTCGCTTCAATGACCCGCTGGCAGGAGATGAAGAGAACACTATGGCAGATGTTCGGAAGAGGATTCTGAAAACAAATCAGCAGGAGTGTGAACCATACCGGTGATGAGGTGTTATTGTTGCAAGGCTAAAAAGTAACATGGCGACAGGACTATCTTCAATACTTGAAAAGAAGGAATACGACCGGTCAGATATCCTTGCCATGCTTCAATGCAGTGAGGAAGAATCTCCTATCCTCTACCGCAGGGCTGTCACCGTCAGGGACAGGTATATTGGCAACAGCATCTACCTGCGGGGACTAATTGAATACTCGAATATATGCGGTAAGAACTGCCTATACTGTGGCATCAGGCGTGAAAATCACAAAGTCGACAGATATACGCTTACCAACGATGAGGTAATTGAGGCGGCCCTGACAGCATACAGGCTCAACTTCGGCTCCATTGCCATCCAGTCAGGAGAGAATCCATCCACGGCATATGTGGACAACATGGAGGAGCTCATCCGCACTATCAGAAAACTTACCAGAGGACAGCTGGGGATAACTCTCTCCCTGGGGGAGCAGACCAGAGAGACCTACCAGCGGTGGTTTAATGCGGGAGCCCACAGGTACCTGTTGCGGATAGAGGCAGCCAGCGAGGCTCTCTACCGAAGGGTGCACCCTGATGACGATTTGCACAGGTACCACCGGAGACTCGAATGTCTGAAGATAATACAGGAGACGGGATACCAGACTGGCACCGGGGTAATGGTGGGGCTTCCCTACCAGACGATGACACATCTGGCTGATGATTTAATTTTCATGCGCGATTTCAATATTGACATGTGTGGCATGGGACCATTCATTGAACACTCAGACACTCCACTGGGTGCCAGAGGCACTGACAACCTATTTCTAAAGGAGCGTTTCAACCTTACTCTCCGGATGATAGCCATCATCAGGATCATTATGAAGGATATCAACATAGTCGCCTCCACCGCCATGCAGACCATTGACCCTGCCGGAAGGGAGAAGGCAATATCAAGCGGGGCAAATGTTGTGATGCCAAATCTCACCCCGGACAAATACAGGCCCGGTTACAGGATCTATGAAGGCAAACCTGGTTTCAATGAAATCAACAAAACGAATATCAGCGGTCTGAATTTTGATCTGATACCGGGTACAACCCTCGGCCTCGGAGTATGGGGAGACACTCCTCACTACAACAGAAGGCTGTCCGGACGGTGAATATGTTGCAGAACTAATCTGCATCATAACAACTGATCTCATTTTTTCCGAAATTGCTGCACATTTTCAAACCTGACATGATGAGAAAACTTCTCTTTTCATCAGTGCTAATTCTTGTATCACTGATGATTACTGCACAGCCCGGCATGAATTATTTTCTGCCGTCTGATGTGACCTACAATAAATCCATTCCCCAACCATCCTCCTATATCGGCCATGAGGTTGGCGAATGGCATGTGACCCATGACAAGCTGGTAGGTTATATGAAGGTTCTTGACGTCATATCAGGAAGGGCTGTGTGGGAAGAGTACGGAAAGAGTTGGGAAGGCCGGCCGCTGGGCCAGCTGGTAATCACTTCGGAAAAGAACATGGCACGGCTTGAGGAGATACGGCTGGAACACCTGAGGCTATCCGATCCTGCTGTCTCAAAGTCAGTCACGACCGGCGACATGCCGCTGATCATCAAGCTCGGTTACGGCGTCCACGGTAACGAGTCAAGCGCCCAGAACGCATCTGTGCTCACCGCCTACTATCTTGTTGCCGGCCAGGGGGCAAAGATCGATGAGTTACTGGCCAATGCCGTTATCCTGATTGACCCGTCACTGAATCCTGACGGGCTGCAGCGTCACTCCACCTGGGTCAATATGCACCGCGGAATGACTCTCAGCAGCGATCCATCAGGCCGCGAGTTCAATGAAGCATGGCCCGGAGGACGCACCAACCACTACTGGTTTGACCTTAACCGCGACTACCTCATGCTTCAGCACCCTGAGAGCGTGGGGCGGGTGGAAGCATTTCACCGCTGGATGCCGAACATCAACACTGACCATCACGAGATGGGCGCCAACTCCACCTTCTTCTTCCAGCCCGGTGTACAATCGCGCAACAACCCTGTAGTCCCTGCTGATAACCAGGCACTGACAGCCGAAATAGGCAATTACCACGCAAGGTATCTCGACTCCATCGGGAGCCTCTACTACACTGAAGAAAGCTTTGACGATTATTATCTTGGTAAAGGCTCCTCCTACCCCGATGCACACGGATCGATAGGTATCCTCTTTGAACAGGCGGGTACCAAAGGTCACCTGCGCGATGTGCCGGGCGGAGTACTCTCCTTCCCCTTTGCTATAAGGAACCAGTTCAACGTTTCGCTCTCCTCCATCGAGGCAGGTATGAACATGAGGGTGAAGCTGCTGGATATGCAGCGGGAGTTCTATCTCTCTGCCCTCAGGGAGGCTGAAGCCGCACCGGTGAAAGGATACCTCTTCAATGCGGGCGATGACAGGGGAGCATGTGCCCGGTTCGTTGAGAACCTTTTAAGGCACAAGATAGAGGTCTACAAATGTGACCGGCCCCTCACAAAGAACAGTATCAGCTACGGACCCGGCGACAGCTATTTCGTGCCCGCCAGGCAAAAGGAGTACCGCTTCGTCAGGAGCCTCTTCGAAACCGTGAAGACTTTTTCGGACACCGTCTTCTATGATATCTCCACCTGGGTCATGCCCCTGGCCTTCAACCTCAGCTACACCCCGCTGACCGGAGCAGAGGCCGCCGGGATGGCAGGCGAAAGGGTTACCACCCCACCCTTCCCCGAAGGATCACTTACCGGTACAAGGAAGGCTTACGCATGGCTCTTTGAATGGAGTGACACCTATGCCCCCAAAGCTCTTTACATGATTCAGAGCGCAGGCCTCACCACACGGGTGGCAACTGCACCTTTTACTGCTATAATGGCTGACGGCAAGAAAAGAACCTTCCGACAGGGCACAGTCATGGTACAGCATGGCGAGAATACCCGTCCGGCTGAGGAGATCAGGGAGATACTTAACCAGGCCGCCACAGAGTGCGGAATAACAATCTACGGAGTTGCCTCGGGTCTCACCCCTTCAGGCATAGATCTCGGCAGCGGCGAATTTACAGTTCTGACCAGGCCGTCGGTGATGCTTGTTATTGAGGATGGCACGCCGGCTGACGATGCCGGTGAGATATGGCACCTGCTCGATGTGCGTTACGGCATGCCCGTTACGCTCATCACCCCGTCAAGGCTGGCATCGGCTGCTCTGAACAAGTACAACGTAATAATCTTCGCGGGCAATCCCACGGTCTCACCCAATGCCACTGACCGTCTACGCGAGTGGAACAGGTCAGGCGGCACCCTTATAGGCTACAGGGGAGGCAACCGCTGGCTGGCTGCCAACGGTTTCGCTGAGATAAGCTATATTGAGAGCCCGGCAGCCAACCCGGGCATTGAGCGCCCGTATTCAGAAAGAGCCGTTGAAAGAGCCATACAGTCAGTGCCGGGAACGATCTTCCGTGCCAAGATTGACCTCACCCACCCTCTCTGTTACGGCTACACACATCCTTACCTTCCGGTATTCAAGACCGGGGCAGACGCAGCGAAGGTCTCAGGCAGCAGCTACAATAACCCCGTAAAATACACTGCTGATCCGTTGATGAGCGGTTACTGTTCAAAAGAGAATGTCGAAAGGATAGGTAACAGCGCGGTTGTGACCGTCCACCAGGGTCCGGGAAGGGTAATCTCTATCTATGACGATACCAATTTCAGGGCAATCTGGTATGGCACCTCGAAACTCTTCGTCAACGCCGTATTCCTGGGGCAGGTTCTCAGGCAGGAAAGCAGATACGGCCAATAGCTATCTCCTCGATCTCACGGAGGGCTTTCTCCAGTGAGACGAACTGCGATCTGTCACCAGCCAGTTCCAGGATGATCAATCCGGCGGGTTCGCCGAAATATACCTCATTGACTCCCAATCTGGTCCTGATAACGCAGCCGAATGTTGTCAGCAGGCTCTGAACCTGTATTCCCAGATCGTCACGCCTCGGCACCAGGGCGCCGAGCAGGGTGGTGCCTTCGCACTCCATGGATGCATCAGAGGGGCCATGCGAAAAAGCCATCTCTTTAACAAAGATGCCCTCTATCCTGTTCAGTTTGGCATATAGCTCCTCACAGTCGTCTGGCAGGCCTGCCAGATGTATGATCATAAATCCTTCGCGGCTGCAGAGCTCCTCGCTTAGTTCGTGGAAGCCCAGGCGTGTGCTGATGACATTGCCGTGATCGGAGAGGGCCTTCTGAACCAGCCCTGCCTCTTTGATCCTGTCCGTAATCTTAATTCCGATAACCCTGACCATGATTGATAGTTTTAGTAGTAAAGATCCCGCTCACCATTCCTGATGCGGTTAATCTTCGTTCTGATGCTCTCCTTCATTCCCTCATCGAGGTCTGCCATGTTCTTCTCTATGGCTTTCCATCCCTTTTCGGCCAGAGCGGGAGAGGCATAGTCAACGATATACTCTGACAGTGTAAGGATAGCGTTGGGGGTGCAATAACGCTTGATAAAACCGGGAACTGAGAACTCCATGAAATGCTCACCGGTACGTCCGAGCCTGTAGCACGCAGTGCAGAATGAGGGTATATAATCGTTGTCAATGAGTTCGTCAATCACCTCTGCCAGTGATCTCTCATCATTGATCTTGAACTGTTCGCGGTTAAGGTTCTGGGTCTCATTCCTGGAGGCTGAATAACCACCGAGCTCAAGCTTTGTTCCCCCGTCAATCTGGGACACTCCGAATGCCATAGCTTCATGACGCACGTCAGCAGTCTCCCTGGCCGTGAGAATCAGTCCGGTATAGGGCACTGCCAGACGCAAGATGGCTATCAGCTTCTTGAAGTTATCATCGCTGACATAATACTTGCCGTTAAGGTTAAGCATTGAAGCATCCTTGATCCTCGGGAATGAGATGGTATGCGGACCTACATTATAACAGGCCTCGAGGTGGTTGGTATGCCTCACCAGTCCCATAACCTCGAACCTCCAGTCGTATAGGCCAAACAGAGCTCCTATTCCCACGTCGTCAATGCCGGCTTCCTGAGCCCTGTCAAGAGCCGTGAGCCTCCAGTTGTAATCGCTCTTCTTTCCCCCCAGATGATACAACTTGTAAGCCTCCGGATCATAAGTCTCCTGGAAGATCTGGTAGGTACCTATCCCCGACGCTCCTACGGTGCGGAATCCGTCGATATCAAGTGGTGCGGCATTGATATTAACCCTTCTTATTTCACCCCGGTCCTTCTTGATTCCATAAACCAGTTTTACGGTATGGGCTATGAACTCCGGGTTATACTCCGGATGCTCTCCATAAACCAGTATCAGTCTCTTCTGGCCGTTATCCTCAAGTGCTTCAACCTCATTAGTTATCTCACTATCAGTCAGGGTCTTTCGTTTCGCCTCCTTATTTGTGACTCTGAATCCGCAGTACTGGCAGTTGTTGGTGCATTTATTACCTATGTAAAGAGGGGCAAACAGCACAATCCTGTTACCATATACCTTTTTCTTCAGTTCACGGGCGCCGGCCTTGATCTCTTCAACGAGGTCATCTTCGGCGTTGATAAGCGCTGCCGTTTCGGCCATGGTGAGGCGCTCTTTGGAGAGGGATTTTGCGATCAGCTCCCTGACCCTGACCTTGTCTGCCTTTGCGTTATTTAGAATTGACCAGATCTCCGAAGGATCGATGAATGACTCCATGCGGCGGTCTGGTATGCTTAGTTTTTCCGGATTAAATTTCATTTTCTTTGTTATTATATTCCTTCCCCTCAATATAACAGGCGAAGATAGACTTTTTCAGACCAGGTTATCCTCAGATGTCTCAGAAAATAAGCTCCCGCATCTCTCTTACACCCTCGGCAAGCAGTTTCCCTGCCGGCAGGTCTGACTGTGATATCCCGAGCCGTTTGTGGAAGAAAAGAGTCATCCGTTTTCCCGGGATGTCATCCTCGTAATTCTCCAGGTGCAGATAAATGCCGGGCAGCGACCCGTCATTGCCTGTGATATAGACCATTCCCCTCGAAAAGAATGTCTCAGCAGCGCATGATACGGCATAAAGTCCGGGAGGTGGCACCAGTTTCACAGGGTCAGTGACGGGGATCTTAATAAGAGGTACATCCTGGGTTATTCGCGGGTCTTCCGCAACAGCTGTGCCGATTATCAGGTAAAAATGATCAAGGTAGGCATTTGCCCGCTGGATGTAGCCTTCAGACAGGGCCTGCCTTATACGGGTGGAACTGACAGTCTCATTCTGCACCTCCTGCATTGGTATCTCCTCAGCTTCAAAACCGTACCTGGCTCTCCACTCCCACAGGTTGCGATAATCGCCCTCCTGGTTAAACCCGAAGTGGTGATTATGGCCAACAACTATCACCCTGGCTTTCAAGATGCCGCAGAGAATATCCCTGACAAACTCCTCACTGGTGATGCGTGAGAATTCACGTGTAAACTCAATGATTATGACATTATCTAGTCCGGCCTTGCGGAGCATCTCAATTTTTTCCTCCCTTGAGCAGATCAGCTTCAGTCCCTTGCCTGCGCTCTCCGGATAGAGTACCATCCTTGGGTGAGGATCGAAGGTTATGAGCACGCTTTCACCGCTGTGGTCTGCGGCGAGCTTCTTCAGACGCCTTATGATGGTTTTGTGCCCGATATGCACTCCGTCAAAGGAGCCCGTTGTAACCACAGGCGAGCTTATTACCGCCGCCTCCCCGAAGCTTCTGAAAATCCTCATTATCCTGCCGGCTGGCTGTTCTCCTTTACAAAGTAAGCCACCTTCTCTATGGAGGTGATCATATCAAACTCCTCCAGGTAGACGTTATCAGGGACATTCAGCGGCACGGTGGTGAAGTTCATTATGCCCTTAATGCCGTTGCTGACAAGCATGGCCGTAACCGCCACAGCCTGGTCAGGAGGGACGGCCAGCACAGCAATGGCTATATCCAGTTCGTCCTTTAGCTTCTTCATCTGATCAAGGTGGTAGCATTTAACTCCTGCCACTACTTTGTCAACCTTCTGCGGGTCAACATCGAAAGCGGCAACCACGTTCATGTTGGTACGTTTACCCCTGAAATATCCGGTGATTGCCCGTCCGAGGTTACCCATACCCATTATGGCTACATTGAGACCGCTCCGGGCGTCAATTATTGAGCCAATGGCCTTTATCAGTTCCCTGACGTCATACCCCTTGCGCATTACGCTCCCATATCCTATCAGCATCAGATCACGCCTGACCTGTACGGCAGTAATGTGAAGCATGGCTGCAAGCTCATGCGAGAAAACATAGTTTCTGTTTGCTGCGAGCGATGCAGTCAGTGCTCTCCTGTACTGACTGAGTCGTTCAACCGTCTTTCCCGGTAGTGTCTTCATAATTCAGCCTTTATGTTTGTAACCTGTAACTTTGGTATTATTACCGTAAACACCGACCCTTTGTCAGGTATGCTCTCCACCTTTATGACCCCGTGATAAAGCTCCACCACTTTCCTTACTATTGAGAGACCGAGGCCGCTTCCGCTGATATTACGGGTCTTGTCGTTCTTAATCCGTGAGAACTCTTCAAAAAGCATAGTTTTTTCATCTGCATTCATGCCAATGCCGGTATCGGACACTGATAACAAAAATTCATTGTCGTTGCAGTCGACCGTGATTGTAACTGTTCCCCCGGTGTTATTGTACTTGACGGCATTTGAGACGAGATTGTTCATAATAATCTCGAAATCATTGGGATCAGCCCATATCGTCTCACAACCTTTTATATCCGTCACGAAGTGAATATCCTTATGAATTGCATAGGGACTTACAGTCACCACAGCCATTGATACCAGCTCTTTGAGACTGACGTTCTGCATTTTCTCCAGCTGGCGCTCGAAGCTTACCTTGGTGAAATCAAGGAGGTCCATGATCAGGTGTCGCATGCTGTCAATGCGCTGCAGGGATCTCTCAATGGCGGATGCGTATTCATCAAGCGAATCGCCCATCTGTCTCTCATGCATCATCTTCAGGTAACCCTCTATGGCATTCAGCGGCGCCTTCAGTTCATGAGAGAGTACAGAGAGGAACTGGAACCTTACCTTTTTCCCTTCAACCTTCAGTTTGTGCGTGATCCTTCTGAGGTATTGCTGTTTGGTAATCTGCTCTATTGAAGCCTTGAGCTCCTGCGGGGTAAAAGGTTTGGGAATGAAATCAATGGCCCCGTCATTGTGAGCCCTGACGGCCACATCAATGGAGGCGTATGAAGTGATCATCGCCACAACGATGTCATAGTTCTTCTTCCTTACATACTCGAGCACCTCAACGCCCTGTATACCGGGCAGCTTGTTGTCGAGCAGCAGGATATCAGGCATCTCGCGGTCAATGATCTCAATGCCTTCCTCACCGGTGGCGGCCTCCAGGATATTATAAGTATAATCCTCATCCATAAACGGATAGGTCACATGGAAATTCCCGAGTATCCTGGCTACGCCTGACCTGATGCCAGGCTCATCATCTACTACAAGTATTTTGAGCTGTGCCATACTATATCTTCAGAAGTTTTTTTATTTCCAGGTCAAGCTGTTCCGGTCTCACTCCCTTTTCAAGATAGAGGTCAGCCCTGATCCATTCGCGGTCCTGTCCGCTGTTCAGGCCAAAGGTGAGCCCCGTCTCCCTTGAGACTGCGGTGGCAAGGATGACCGGAACCTCCGGGTATTTTCTCTTCAGTTTGTAACAGAGGATAAATCCGCTGTCATCGCTCTCCATCATCAGGTCGAAGACAGCAATGTCAGGTTTCATCTTGGAGATGACCTGCTCGGCCTCCGCCTGGCTCTCAACCGCCACAACCTCGTATCCTGCCTTGCGAAGGTAAAAAGCCACCTGGAACAGGTAATCGGGGTCGTCATCAGCAAGAAGGACAGTATATATTCTGCTACTCATTATTTATGTAATTTAGTAAAAATCCTTATCTCTTAAGGTCATTGATCCTGCAGGCCTCTATTCGGCTCTGCGCGGAAGGATGATCTTGAAGGTTGTGCCTGTTGGCCCTTTTGACGGGTCATTGTTTGTCTCCACGGTGATCTGTCCCTTATGCATCTTTACGATGCCGTAGGTAGTCGCCAGCCCCAGTCCCGTTCCTTTACCCAGTCCCTTGGTTGTAAAGAAGGGTTCGAATATCTTCGGTTTATCCTCGTCCTTTATACCGGTACCCGTGTCTGAGACAATGAAAATAACGTCGCTTACGGTGTCTTCAAGACATATGTTCAGGGTACCTCCTTCAGGCATTGCATCAATTGCATTCTTAAATAGGTTGGTGAGCACCTGGGTCATCTGTTCCGAGTCTATTGAGGCATCACGACTGGTAGTCCGGTCGTCAATCACGGCCTTGATATTTTCAGGAAACACCACGCCGGCAATGCTATTCTCCGTAAGTTTTCTTATGTCTATGAACTGGTGATTCACCTGGTTCTTGCGGGCAAAGTTCAGCAGGCCGCCGACGATCTTCTTGCAACGTGCTGCCTGTTCAACGATGAGATTCAGGTCTTCACGCACCGGGTCCTCAGGCTTGCATTCGTCGAGGAGGATATTGCTGTACATTATCACCACGCCCAGCGGGTTATTGAGCTCGTGCGCTATGCCTGCCGACAGCTGGCCCATGTGAGCAAGTTTTTCAGATTGCTTAAGGGCGTTCTGCATCGTTGTCAGCTTGGCGTTGGAGAGAGCAAGGTCCTGAACTGACCTGTGAAGCTTATCAATGGTAAATGGGAGGCACATCTCCTCCTCTGCCAGTCCCTTGACAATCGCGAGGGCATGGTCATAGCAGGTGTCATACCCGCATGCACCGCAGTTCAGGTGATCTTTTGGCGTCAGTTTGCCCATTGAGGCAAGTACCTCCCTCACCTCTGCCTCTTCGCCTGTCATCTGGCGCTTATCATCAGGCCGGAAACGGGCAGAAAGGTCAAGTTTATCATAGAGTTCCAGGTTATTCCGCCAGTCGTCCATGTCAAGGCTGCTCATCTTCTCCTGTGCATAGGTGCTGACCAGGGCTCTCCTGTTATACTGTTTGCCGCCCTTGCTCATACCCGGGCCCATGATGCACCCCTCGCAGCAGAGCAGCTCGAGGTGCTGACCGCCAATCATCCCCTCCTCAAATTCCTTTATAGCCTCCTGAAAGTCTATCCTTCCCTCGGCGGCTATAATGTTTCCGGTGATGGCATCGTCATTCACTCCTGCCGTCTGCAGAAGACCACGTGTTACCGGGAAAATTGCGCCACGGCCTCCCAGTGGCGGATCGAACTCCGACGGAACGGCTGTTGCCGGAGTGATGCCGGCAGTTTCGAACATCTCTCTCAGCTCAAGGAACGTAATTGCAACGTCCACCTCGGCGTTTTCCGCTTTTTTTGCCACACAGGGTCCTATGAAGACCACGGAAAGGTCGTCACCGTATTTTTTTCTCATAACCCTGGTCATAGCCACCATCGGGGATACTACAGGTATCAGGTTGGTTGTCAGGTCCGGGTGGTAGAACCTGATGAAGGATACTATTGCCGGGCAGTCTGAGGAGATATAGTTTTGGGCACCGGCCTCGCTGATGAGGTTGCGATAGCGGTGAGCCACCAGGTCTGCTCCGAAGGAGACCTCGGCGCATTAATCAAATCCCAGCGCTCTGATCATTCCCACCACCATGCGGTGGTCAGTGATGTCATGGAACTCCGCGGGGAAGCTGGGTGCCACCAGGGCGGCTTTTTTCCCGGGTTTCTCCACCACTTTCCTTACCATGTCAACGGTGTTCACAAACACCTTTGCACCCTGGCTGCATACCTTGGTACAGTTCCCGCATGCGACACACCTCTCCGTTATCACCTCGGCCTGTCCGCCTACTATGCGGATGGCACGTGCCGGACACTCCCTGACACATGTGTAACAGGTACGGCAGAGCTCTTTTATTGTGTATACCAACATTATGCTATCGTTTAAAGCAATACATCGCGCTTGCTGAAATTTGTATGAAACAACTTCTTATCAGCGAGTTCGGAGCACTGGTCAAATACCTTGCCATATAGGGCTTCAACCGAGGCAGACTGTTCGGGGCCTTTCACCGCCTCCTGGTCGTCTGTCTGCCAGATAAATTTTGATCTCTGGCGTACGGCCTCTTTTGAGCCTGCCGGCACCATTCCACCGCCGTTGACGCAACCACCAGGGCATACCATCACCTCTGCCAGGTCATAGTCAGCCCCTCCTTCAATCATCTTCTCAAGCTTCTCCAGTCCCTTGAGTCCGTCAACGACAGCTACGGTATAAGTCACTCCGGCCGCTGTCACCATGGCTTCCCTGAAGGTGCCGCTGTTGCGCAGTTTTTTTACGGCCGGTCTGTCGGCCTCTTTTTCTCCTGCCATGACAGCTATCAAACGCAAGACGGACTCAGTGATGCCTCCCGCGGCCTCAGCAAGCAGTGAGGCCGAACTGCGGAGTGCCATGGGCTCGTCTGCAGGCTCCGGATCAATATTGGACATGTCAATGCCGTAGAGGACTATAAGCCTTGCCAGCTCCCTGACGGTAAGAACGGTGTCAATATCACTGATGCCTTTCCTTGTCATGCTGTCACGGCGTGCTTCGAACTTCATGGCTGTGCATGGAGTCACAGAAACGGTGTAGACTCGCGGCTTGTAAACGGTTGCAGGCACAACGGATTTAATGATTGCTCCGGAGATCTGCTGAGGTGTCTTGAGTGTCGAGAGCATGGGCAGTAGTCCGGGGGTAAACTGTTCGCAGTATTTGACCCAGGCCGGGCAGGCAGAGACTATCAAAGGTTTCCTGCCGGGTTTATCCCTGGCACTTATCACTGCATCAGCAAGCTCAGTAATGAGAATATCTGTTCCTGCGCCCGACAGGAACACCCTGTCAAACCCGATCTTTCTGAGAGCAGCGTTCATCAACCTGTCGAAGTCGCGGTGATATTTAACTCCCAGCTCCCCTGCCAGTGCGTAGGGCACCAGTGGTGAGTACTGTATGACCCTGGTCACATCGCTTTTGCTGAGCTGTTCCTGCACTTCGGAGAGGTAGTGTTTCTCATGGAGGGCTCCCGTGGGGCATACCAGCACGCACTGGCCGCAGTGGATACAGCTTGAGAAGTTGAAATCGCGGTCCATTGCCGGCCCCACGTGGGTGTATCGCCCGCGGCCTATGAAGTCTATTGATGTTGCGGTTACTACCTCTTCACAAACCCTCAGGCAGCGGCCGCACAGTATGCATTTTGAGAGCTCACGCACTATGGCGGGGCTCGACTGGTCACGACGGGGTTTGATCTTGCTTCCGCGTATGCGTCTCTCTCTGACCTGCATCTCATCGGAAAGCCTCTGCAACTCACAGTCGAGATTACGGTCACAGTAGAGACAGTCGTCAGGGTGGTTCGAGAGCAGAAGCTCCACAATGGTTTTCCTGGCCCGGATCACGCGGGGTGAGTGGGTCTGTATCTTCATCCACTCCTCCACCGGTGCCGAGCAGGCGGTGACGAGCCGGTCACGGCCCTCCACCTCCACTACGCACATGCGGCAGGCGCCGGTAGGCGTAAACTCAGCCATCCTGCAGAGCGTGGGGATCTTGATGCCATTGCGGTTAAGAGCTGAGAGAATGGTCTCCCCCTTCTCTGCCTTAATGCTTTTATTATTTACCTCTATTGTGAACTGCATGGCTTATTTTACCGTTACGGCGCTGAACTTGCATACATCATAGCATATTCCGCAACCGATACATTTGTCGTCAACGATGAAGAATGGCTGGAGCCTTGTTCCGTAGATGGCGTTCACCGGGCATTTGGCGGCACACACGGTACAACCGGTGCACTTATCGACATCAATACTGAATGTTCTCAGGCCGCGGCACACATTGGCACGGCAGCGTCTGTCGAAGATATGCTCCTCGAACTCCTCGCGGTAGCTGGTCATGGCACTCATAAACGGATTAGGGGCTGTCTGTCCCAGTCCGCAGAGCGATGTGTCTTTCATCACCGAAGCGATGGTCTCGAGCTGCATCACCCCCTTGAACCTCTCAAGTGTGGCGTTGGAGTCTTCTGTATTGGGTTTGCGTATAATATTCTCGAGTATCTCGAGCATTCGTCCCGTACCCTCACGGCAGGGGATGCACTTGCCACAACTCTCCTTGTGGATGAACTCCATGAAATATCTCACGAAGTCTACCATACAGGTGGTCTCATCAATTATAATGAGCCCTCCGGAACCCATGGCAATGCCGTTCTCCCGCAACAGGTCAAAATCAACCGTGAGTGAAAGATTCTGTTGAGTAATGAATGTTCCCGATGGTCCGCCTATCTGCAAGGCTTTGAATGCCTTCCCCTCACGGATGCCATCGGCTATACCCTCTACAATGGTTCTGAAGGGAGTACCCATCTCCACCTCTATCAAACCTGTAAACCGTCCCCTGCCGCCAAGGGAGAACAGTTTGGTGCCCTTGCTCCCGGCAGTTCCGATGGCGCGGAACCACTCCGGGCCGTGCGACATTATGAGGGGGACATTCATCAGGGTCTCGACGTTGTTAATCACCGTCGGTTTCCCGTAGAGGCCGCTTGTGGTCGGATATGGCGGCTTCAGCTCCGGCATGCCGCGCTTGCCCTCGAGGCTGGCTATCAGTGCTGTCTCCTCACCGCAGACAAATGCCCCGGCTTCCTCCCTGATGACTATATCCAGGTTGAACCCGCTGGAAAGGATATTATGCCCGATGATCCCGTAGCTACGGGCAGCCTCGAGTGCTTTCCTGAGCCTGGCCAGGGGATGGGGAGAACCTGTCTTCAGGTAGATGATGGCATTGGAGGCCCCGATGGCATATGATGCTATGCAGATACCCTCAATGAGCCTGTGCGGGTCTCCTTCTAAAACCGACCTGTCAGCATATGAGCCAGGGTCACTCTCTTTTGCGTTGCAGATGAGATACCTGTTGTCCGAGGCAGAGTTAAGGGCATACTTCCATTTCAGGCCGGTAATGAACCCTCCACCGCTTCGCCCCCTCAGTCCGCTTCGTTCAACGATGTCACAAACCTCCTCATGTGTATAGTTGCGTATGGTCTTCAGGAAAGCCCTGTAGCCTCCCCGGGCAATATACTCTTCAATATTCTCCGGGTCATAGAAACCGCAGTTGCTCAGCACCACGCGCTTCTGCAATTTAAAGAAGGGAATCTCCTCCACGAAGGGTATGTCATGCCATGCCTCAAATCCGGTTGTGCCAATCTGGGCAACCAGGTCCTCAACGGGCATGTCATTGTGAAAAACGCCGTTTAACAGCGGTTCTATCTTGTCTTCGGAAATATTCCTGAAAATAAGCTTGTTTTTCCCGGGCAGATGAACACATACCATCGGTTCGAAGACGGCAGGTCCGTGGCAGCCGGTCATTATTATCATTCCGCGGATACCCATCTCACTGAGGTAAAGCTCCGCGGCGGCGGCGCTCTTAAGTCCTCCTGCAATGATGGCTGCCGAGCCCGATGCCACGTAGATAACAGGCACTGAGGGCTTGTCACGGCGTATCTCAGCAAGCCGCTTTTCTGTGGCTGCCGGCAGCGTGTCAGAACCGTGCATGAGCACCTCCCTGACCAGGAAATCCCTGGTTTCATTTTCTGTATGCTCTTTCATTTCAGGTCAGCCAGCGCTTTGAGTTTTGAAATCATCTCAGGTATATCCTCAACACGGACATGGGTAAAATAGGTTTCACCGGTTGCCACAACGGGACCCTCGTTGCATCCCCCCATGCATGAAGTAAGCTCGTAACTGAACCGCCCGTCGCGCGTCGTCTGACCCGCCTCGATGCCAAGTGCCTCGCGGACTGCTGCCACCACTGAGGTAGAGCCATTGATAAAGCATGTGGTACCGTTACATATCCTTAGGTGTACCTTACCGCAGGGAAAAAACCGGAAGCGGTCATAGAAGGTCGCCAGGCCAAATATCTTGGTAGTGGACATGTGAAGGAAACCGCCAATCCTGACTATCGCATTCTCAGACAGATACCCTTCAGCTTCCTGTATATCCTGGAGGATTGGAATGAGACTATCATGACTTCCCTCCCTGTAATGACTCAGAATATCATCTATCTTACTCATTATTAAAATGATCTGACTTTTAGGATTCAGACAAAATTATGAATAATTATTGTTATTTCAAAAACATTGTTATTTAATTAACAAATAACGATTGAAATTGAATATTGGATATCGCGGGCAAATGAAATTTGTTGTACTTTTGAGTGGATATGAAATAAAAGAGGGCCGTTGGGACAATCTTACGATATTGAAATATGCCTTGGAAGCTCCNNGAGGTAGTACAGGTTCTGAGAGATTATCTCAGGAAGAATCACCTCGATGACAAGGTGGTGCTCCGGGGAGCGAGATGTATGAACCGCTGCAATGAAGGTCCGTTCATCATCATCAACGGAAAGTTGTTTGCGCAGGTAAGTATGCAAGACATAGAAAAAATCCTTGAGAAGGAGCTGGTATAATCGGCCAATTTAACTTAATGCATTGATAATGAAGATACCCGATCAGGTAATTTACATAAATGAGGATAAGTGCCGCAACTCTTATTCCTGTGTGAGGGCATGCCCGGTGAATGCCATAGAGGTCAAGCCCGAGAGGCAGCACCCGGTGATAATTGCCGACAGGTGCATAGGTTGCGGGCTCTGTTTCCTCTCATGTTCCCCGAGGGCAATCGACTTCATGGACTCAAGGAGACAGGTGAGGGAACTGCTGGGTTCGGGACGTAAGACCGCAGCGCTCATTGCTCCAAGCATTGCATCGGAGTTTGATGACATCACTGACTACCGCAAGTTTGTGGGAATGATCAGAAAGCTTGGCTTCACCTATGTTCATGAGGTCTCTTTCGGGGTTGATCTGGTTGCCTATGCTTATAAAAAGCTCTTCGAAGAGTCGAGCGGTAAGTATTACATCACTGCCAATTGTCCCGCCATTGTGGAGATGATTGAGAAGTACCACCCCAATCTTGTGCCCAACCTGGCGCCGCTGGTATCTCCCATGGTGGCTACGGCCATGGTCACCCGTGATCTCTACGGCGAGGATGTCGCAAACGTCTTCATAGGCCCGTGTATTGATATCAAGGCAGAGGCCTCACTGTACAAGGAGAGGAATCTCGTTGAAGCAGTATTGACATTCATTGAGATCCGCCAACTCTTCGATGAGGATGAGATCCGGGAAAAGACCGTAAAGATGGCTGAGTTCGACCCTCCCTTTGGCAACTGGGGAGCGCTCTACCCCTACCCTGCAGGCATACTCCAGGCTGCAGGTATTAAACGTGACCTGGTATCGAGCCAGGTCATCACCGCCTCCGGCGCCGAGGATGTAAAGGAGGCTGTCAACGACTTCGATCATCATATAGACACAATAAAACATCACTTTAACCTCTTCTTCTGCCCGGGGTGCATGCTGGGCCCAGGGATGATAAGGCACGACGAGCGGTTCAGACGCCGTTCCCTTGTCAAGCAGTATGCCGAGAAGCGCGTAGAAGCACTCGACAGCCATCAGTGGCAGAAGGATCTCGACCGGTGGTCATCTCTTGACCTGGCCCGCACTTTCAGAGCCAATGACCAGCGAATACCTGAACCCACCCCGGAGGCCATCAATGAGGTCATGAAGATAATAGGCAAGGAGAGACGATCAGAGGAGCTTAACTGCAATGCATGCGGTTATGGATCATGCCGTGAATTTGCATCTACAGTTGCAAAGGGACTGGCGGTGCCGGAGATGTGCCACACCTACAACCTCCGCAACAAGCAGGAGTATATTGAGACCCTGCGCCAGACCAACAAGAAACTTTCCGAGACAAAGAAAGCCCTTAAGGAGTCGGAGGAGCTGGCCATGAGAGAGAAGGACGTCGCACAGGATGCGTCAGATACAATGAACAGCATGCTCAACAAGCTGCCAAACGGGGTGGTGATAGTTGATAACGAGCTGAAGATACTTCAGTCAAACGAACGGTTCCTGGAGATCATAGGTGAAGATGCCAAGGCTATTGCTGAGATCATTCCGGGCCTGCGTGGTGCTGATCTGAAGACACTGCTGCCCTTCAACGTGTATAACATCTTCTCATTCGTGCTTCGTGAGAACGAGTCGGTAATCAGTCGCGATGTACAGGTCGAGGACCGGATGTTCAATGTCTCCATCTTCCCCATCAGGCAGAACAGGATAGCAGGTGCCGTTATCCGTGATCTCTTCTCGCCCGAGGTGCAGCGTGAGGAGGTTATCACCCGGGTCTCAGATGTCATCGACAAAAACCTGGAGATGGTACAGAAGATAGGCTTCCTCCTCGGTGAGGGAGCATCTGACACTGAGAAGATGCTAAACTCCATTGTTGAATCATTCCGCCAGAAAAAGAATGAACCCGGAAAGTAGTCAGGCGGCAGTGATGGAGAGGGAGTTCTTCATCGAGGTCAACAGCCAGCAGCGCAACCATCACGGTGAGCGTATCTGCGGTGACGTCTTCCTCTCGGAGAACGTGCGTGAGGAGAACCGTATCATCACTGTCCTCTCCGACGGCATGGGACACGGCGTCAAGGCTAATATTCTTGCCACCCTCACCTCTACCATGGCGCTTAACTTCACGCGTGAGCACAAGGAGCCCGACCGTATTGCAGAGATCATCATGAACACCCTCCCCGTATGCTCCGAGAGGAAGATCAGCTACGCCACCTTTTCGATAGTGGACATAGAGAGCGACGGCCGCGCCAACATACTGGAGTATGACAACCCCCGCTGCATCATCCTCAGGGGAAACCAGCCTTTCGAGCCGGACTGGAAGGACGTGATTCTTGACAAGGGACGGAATGCCGGCAAGCGGCTGCGTAAATGCACCTTCTATCCCACAAAGGAAGACCGCATCATCCTGCTCTCCGACGGTGTAGCCCAGAGTGGCATGGGAAGCAGCGCATGGCCTCTCGGCTGGGAGCGCGACAACGTTCAGCAGTACATGGTCTCCCTAGTGACCAGTGACCCATCTATCTCGGCTTCTGTTCTTGCCGGTAAGGTGGTGACCATGGCCTACAAGTATGATAATTACGAAGCCAAGGATGACATCTCGTGCGCCATTCTCTATTTCAGGGAGCCACGGAAACTGCTGCTCTGTTCCGGACCACCATATGACGAGGAGAAGGATAAGGTGCTGGCAACACGGGTCAATGACTATAACGGGAAGGTTATCCTTTGCGGAGGCACAACAGCCGACATCGTTGCCCGTGAACTCAAACGGAAGATTGTTGATGAACTGATATTCGAAGATCCTGACCTGCCCCCCGAGAGCTTTATGGAAGGTGTTGACCTGGTGACCGAGGGCATACTCACCCTCCAGAAGGTCAATGAGCTGGTCAAGGGCTACAAAAACAGCGTGAAGCTTGGAAAGGGGCCGGCAGACAAGATCGTTAAACTGATTATGGAAAGCGACGAAATCAACTTCATCGTCGGGACACGCATCAACGTGGCTCATCAGGACCCTACGCTCCCTGTTGACCTGGAGATAAGGCGCACGGTGGTCAAGCGTATCGCCCGGATACTCGAGGATAAGTGGCTGAAGCTGGTCACTATCGATTATATATGAATTAGGCAATAGGCAGTAGGCAGTAG
>DCSU01000158.1:20349-24550 GCA_002325785.1 Bacteroidales bacterium UBA1458
TACATGTTTTGAACACTCTTAATTCCAGATTTTCGATTGTCAATTTAATCGAAATTCGCAAATCGCAAATCGCAAATCCTTCATACTTTAAGGACTTTAAGGACTTTCGACTTAATGGACCTTCAGAACTTTAGACCTTCGACTTTCCGACCATCTGTTGCTGTGCTACCTTGAAAAGCACTGTCATCACCTCCGGCAGGGACAGGTCACGCGGCAGTCGCCTGAATACCTTAACACCCTCTATTTCATCCGTATCACTGATATCACCAAGCGTCTCAACCTCGGCAATGAACAGCCTGCCGTACTGTTTACCGAAGCCGCTGTCAACGGAATAGTAAGTAACCGGTTTCATTACAAAGTCGGACGCTCCTGTCTCCTCCTTCAACTCCCTCACTGCCGCCTCAACGGTGTCCTCTCCGGGATCTGGGTGGCCAGCAGGGAGCTCGTATCCTCCCCTCCTGCGGTGCCTGACGAATAGCCATCCGCCGTCATGCCTCGCTGCTATTACTACATATGTAACCATCAGGGGCTCAATCTCCGGGGTTACAAGTTCAACTCTCACCATAATGCAAACATAACTCAAAAAGAGAGAATCATGCCTGGTAATCTCATTAATACTATTTTTGTCAAAAAACCTATCGGATGTTACTTTTTATGATACTGCTGCTGTTCGACCTGTGGCTTTGGTACGCCCTCATTACTGACCTGAAGGGAAGGACCAGAATTCTCAGGATTGTTTTCCTTGTTGTCAAGGCATCAATAAGCATGGTCCTTCTATTCCTCTTTGTATGGGTAGTGGCCTACCGGGGTGAGTATGCCGACCCTGCCAATGCCTTCATCCGCATTGTGCTGGGGGCCCTTACCGCAATGCTTGTCACTGCCGGCTCAGCCTATCTGGTAATGGCGCTCCTTACCTGGCTTCCGGCACGCCTTATGCGCCGGCGGATGAGTGCGGCCGGACTGATCAACATCACAATCTTCATGCTGATTGTGCTTCTCTTCGCCGATGGCTATTTCAGACAGAGGTTTGATGTGCAGATTGTCAGGGAAGAGGTGGCAGTTCCGCGACTGGACCCTGCACTGAGCGGAATGAAGATTGTGCTGGTGTCAGACCTGCATCTCTCATCATGGCACGGGCATTATGGCAGGCTTGATAAAGTCATGTCAACGATCAGCAAGGAGCAGCCGGACCTGCTTTTAAACACAGGAGATTTTGTCACATACGGGTGGCAGGAGTACGGGGAGTGTGATACAATACTCCGCAAAGCCGTTTCAAAGAGCGGTGCTTTTGCGGTAGTCGGCAACCATGACGATGGCACATATCACCCCGATTATGATGAGCGGTACGGAGAAGAATGCAGGACAATGCTTGAGAAGAAGATAACGGCCTCAGGATATCAGCTACTATCTGACACGGCAATAATCACAAGCTGCAAAGGAAAGGAGATCGCCGTGGCAGGTGTCGTTACCCATGGCCACCGTCTGGATATGAGTTACGGCAACTTTGAAAAGGTCCTCGGACAGATCCCTGACAGCCTTTTCACCATCATGCTGCTGCATGACCCGGCCGGATGGCTTCTGACTTCGGTAAACGGAAGAATGCCGCACCTCACCCTGTCAGGCCACACCCACGGCCTGCAGGCGGGAACTCCGGGCGGGCGCCGCTCACCGGCAGAACGGTTTCATGAAAGGTGGAGGGGTACATACAAACTCGACGAAAGTCAACTGTTTGTTACTACCGGCCTCGGGTCTATGGGCATGGCAGTCAGGCTTTTCATGCCACCCGAAATTGTGGTTCTGACAGTGATACCCGAATAAACTATTTTATACCTTTGCCCTTTCCTTTACGCTGATTGAAAGAATGAGATTTAAACATCTAATTTTAGCAGCCGCTCTGATGGCGGCTATTCCTTCATATTCCCAGGAGAAAGCCCTCGGGGTGATTACCAGGGAGAGCTCCGGAGAACATATGAAATACCTATCCTCTGACAATCTGGAAGGAAGAAGGACCGGGAGTGACGGTAACCAGGCAGCGGCAGAATATATCAGGGCCGAGGCACTGAAGATAGGCGTCAGGCCCCTTCCTGGTCAGGCTGATCTCTTTCAGCCGCTGGAGTACCTCAGGGTCACACCCTTAGAGGGGGAGTCAATCCTCACCATTAAAGATTCCCTGGGCAACATAGTCGGCAAATCCGAGGTAATGCCACTCATGCCCCCGGGTGATACTGTAACCTTCACCGGAGAGATCGTCTTCGGTGGTTACGGTTACATGAACAGCGAAGACAAATACAATGATTTTGCCGGCATTACCCTAAACGACAGAATAGTGATCATCATGACAAGGAGTCCTGATCTCCGTGGTACAGGATTACCGGCTTCTGCGACAGGCGTCAGCGAGATGATTGAAGTGCGGAAGCTGCCTATGATCATGCTTCAGAAGGCTAAGGCTGTCTTTTTTGTTGCTGACCCGGCACTGGGCACGGACATCTCTTCGGACCTGCTTTCGATGGGATCTTCTTATAACCTTGTCCCTCTCTTTAAAACACAGCTGTACAGCTTCAACCTTAACGCCTATTCCATATCAATGCAGACTGCTGACATGCTTCTGCAAGGATCCGGCCTTACGCTGAAACAGCTGCAAGACAGCATTGCAATGTCGAGGAAACCGGCATCCTTCACCCTACCCGGGGTGAGTGCCGACGTGAGAATCAATGTAGCGAAGGATACCGTAACAAGCTCAAATATTATAGGTTATATTGAAGGATCAGATCCCCTGCTTAAGGATGAGGCCGTTATGTTTACTGCCCATTATGACCACGTAGGAAAAGACGCAGCCGGCAACATTTACAACGGCGCCAATGACAACGCCTCCGGAAGCGTGGGACTGCTCAATATTGCATCAGCCTTTGCGGCCCTTCAGAAAAAGCCGGCAAGGAGCACAATCTTCTTGTGGACCACCGGAGAGGAAGAGGGACTTCATGGTTCTTCTTATTACACCGAACATCCCCTGTTTTCTCTCGACAAGACTGTTGCCTCCATCAATTTCGACATGATAGGCAGGTCTCGTCGCGACACTGATATCGGGGCCTCAATGAACGGTCAGTATGATATTACAGGCCCTGACACCATAAAGGTTATCTCAGGCGCCGACTGCCGGAAGCTGGTGTCGNNTGGCTACAGAGGCATGCAGGGAGTCTGGCATCCATATGATTGACGATGGTAAGGGGACCCATTTCTCCGGCTCAGATCACTACCCGTTTTACCGCAAAGGCATACCTGTGCTCTTCTTTTTCACCGGGTTGCACCGCGATTACCACAAACCGTCGGACGACTATGAATTCATTGATTTCGACAAGCTGCTGAAGGTATCGCAGGCAGGATTCCTTACCGGATATGAAGTTGCCAATAATCCTGTGAGGCTGGAGAAGGACAACAAGGAACAGCATTAGCAGGATCACTTTACGATGAAGAAAAAAACCGTCACCCTTGCATCCGGGGAGGTGGAGCTTGACATTGTCAGGTCGTCAAGGCGGACGGTGGCGCTGTATGTAAAGCCCGGAGGCACCCTGCTCGTGAGGGCTCCGTGGTACGTGCCGGTTTATGTTCTGATGCAGTTCGTACGGCAGAAGACGGCATGGATAGAAAAGCAGAGAAAGAGACTGAAGGATGTAAAACCTTTAGGTGAGCAAACGGTAATTGATGACGGCAGCGTGATCCCGTTCCTCGGTAGGCAGCTGACCGTGAAGGTCTGCGAAGGAGCCAGAAATACCGCGAGGCTCGTGGAGAATGAACTCCACATAACCATGGCAGGCGACAGGTCACTGTTGAGGATCACGGCTGTTGNNTGAGACCTGGTACCGGAACCGGGCAAAAGCATTGTTAACCACGCGAACGGCTGAACTGGCCTCAATTCATTCCTCACTGATGCCGGCACCGGGAGCGGTAAGTGTTCGCAGGATGAAGCGCCGGTGGGGCACCTGTCACTCCAGCGGAGCCATATGGCTTAACAGTGAACTGGTAAAGAAGGATCCGGAACTGATCGATTATGTCATCATCCACGAACTGTGCCACCTGGTGCACCACAATCACAGTAAGGAGTATTATGCCCTCCTGGGGACTATTATTCCGAATTTTAGGGAGCTGAGGAAAAGACTGCAGGCTTAGGCATTAGCCAATGGGCAGTAGAGGGCCGAGCGTTAAG
>DCSU01000158.1:24557-30077 GCA_002325785.1 Bacteroidales bacterium UBA1458
CAGAAGAATTGTCGATTGTCGATTTAATCAAAAATCGTAAATCGCAAATTCTTCAGACTTTAAGGACTTTACTGACTTTCGACTTGATGACTTTCGACTCTAAGCAATGTTTGTGAAGACCGCCTGTATGTCATCATCATCCTCGAGGCGGTCAACGATTTTCTCAACATCGGCCATCTGTTCCTCGGTAAGGGTTACCGGATTGAGCGCGATACGCTCCAGGGAGCCTTTCTTTATTTCTATCTCCTTTTCTTCCAGCGCCTTTGATAACGATCCGAAATTTGTATAGTCGCCATAGACATACCATGTATCCTCAAATACTTCAATAGACTCCAACCCGGCTTCTATCAGCTCCAGTTCCAGATCATCGCGCGAGATATTCTCCGGGGCATCAAACTCAAAGACAGCCTTGCGTGAGAACATGAACTCGAGTGAGCCGGTAGGCACCAGTGTGCCGCCATTCTTGCTGAGACAGACTTTGACATTGGCAACGGTACGTGTGTTATTGTCAGTGGCAGCCTCTGCCATGATGAGCACCCCGTGAGGGGCTTTGCCCTCGTATGTTACCTCGGTATAAGTTGCAGTATCTTTTCCTGATGCACGTTCTATGGCTGACTTGATGTTATCCTTGGGCATGTTCTGAGCCTTGGCATTCATGATGGCAGTACGCAGGCGTGCGTTCATCTCGGGGTCACTCCCACCCTCCTTTGCGGCCATCGTTATTGCTTTTGCGAGCTTTGGGAAAAGCTTTGACATCTTGTCCCATCTTGCCTCCTTGGAGGCCCTGCGATATTCAAATGCGCGTCCCATACAGGAAAGGTTAAAGGTTAAAGGTTAAAGGTTAAAGGTTAAAGTGGATTAATCCCTAAATTAAGTGCGGCAAAAATACAACCTGAAAGGGAAACTTTGACCGGGACCCTGAAAAAATTTGTTAAGGTCAGGCGAAGAAGAGGTATGCGACGAAGATAGCGGCTATAGTCCCGACAATGTCGGCTGTCAGTCCGCAAATGACCGCATACCGAGAATTTTTGATCCCTACCGATCCGAAGTAGACAGCAAGCACATAGAAGGTGGTGTCAGTAGAGCCCTGCAGGCAGCAGGCGAGGCGTCCCACGAAAGAATCAGCCCCGTGAATGGTCATCGCATCGATCATCATTCCCCGTGAGCCGCTGCCGCTGAGGGGTTTCATCAGCGCAGTGGGAAGAGCCTCCGTGAATGAGGTGTCAATGCCCAACCATGCTACCACGGCCGTGATGCCGTCAACGAGCAGGTCCATTGCCCCTGAGGCCCTGAATATCCCGATAGCAACCAGGATGGCCACCAGGTAAGGTATTATGGTTATGGCAGTTTTGAAGCCGTCCTTTGCACCCTCAATGAATGTCTCATACACATTGACCTTCTTCAGCATGGCCATTACAATGAACGAGATGATGATAGAAAAGAGAATAAAGTTTGCTGCGAAGGTTGACACAGTATTAATCGTCTCCTGAGGCAGGGTGCTGAAGTACCACACTATACCGGCAATAATTGCTGTGAGTCCGCCAAGGTATGCCAGCACCACCCTGTTAAGGAGGTTAATCTTCTGGGCAACGGCAACGCTTATAAGACCTGCCAGGGTAGCCACATAGGTTGAAATAAGTATCGGTATGAAGACGTCAGCAGGATTGGCAGCTCCGAGCTGTGCCCTGTAAACCATTATCGTTACGGGAATAAGACAGAGGCCGGATGCATTAAGCACCAGGAACATAATCATCGGGTCAGATGCCACCTCCTTGTCGGGGTTATGTTCCTGCATCTCCTTCATGGCCTTGAGTCCCATGGGAGTGGCGGCATTGTCAAGCCCCAGCATGTTGGCAGCCACGTTAAGCATCATGGAGCCGTTGGCCGGGCTCTCTGAAGGCAGTTTTGGAAACAGTTTCCTGAAAAGGGGGCCTATGGCCCTCGAGAGAAGTGTCACCGCGCCGCCTTTCTCCCCTACTTTCATTAGCCCCATCCAGAGGGTGAGCACACCGGTAAGTCCGAGAGAGATCTCAAAGCCGGTTTTGGCACTCGAGAAGGTTGATTCAACCATCCTGTTGAATATCTCCGTGTCACCGTTAAAAATGAGCTGAGCAAGGGCAAAGACAAACCCTATCAGAAAAAAAGCGATCCAGATATAATTCAGAGCCATCCAGGAGTAATTCTCAGAATCTAAAAATAGAGAAAATTTCTTATCGAGGTGTCAATAGGATAAAATCAGAGCTCCTCCACCTCAATTATTTCAAACGGGACCTGCAACATGGCCTTGAAATCCTTGCCGGCATCACGCATGTTCTCGTCGCCATTCTCGCAGTACCAGCGGATGAGTACATCACTGTTGCGCAGATAGATCCGCTCAAACCTCTTGAATAGGGCGTGTATCCTGTTGGAGGAGCTGGTATTGAAAAACTCGAACTTAACATTCAGCACAGTACGCTCTGCCGGGCGCGAACTGTAGCCTTCGATATACTCGAACAGGGGTCCGTAAAACCCGGTTGAGTTCTCAGGGATCGACTTGCCCTTCAGCTCAAAGAGTCCAAGCTCCGGATCAAAATTTACCGAAGGCGTTTTCGAAGTCTCTTTGATAACAAATTTTTCCATAATCCAGAATTGGCAGCAGAGTATAAATGTAAATTATTCCGGTCAAAAAGACAAATGAAACATGGTTGTGGAAAAAGAATTCATCAATTAAATAAGCTTTTTGTTACATTTGAGCATAAACAGCCAAAACACTAAATAAGTTTTTAGCAGAATGATCAGGAGGAACAGGAATTTCAGCCGGCTTATTATATTCATTTTCTGCGTAGTATCTTTTTTTAAGGTAGCCTCAGCTAAGGATATCACAGTCACCGGCACAGTATCTGATGAGAATGGGGCCCTGGTCATGAATGCAAGAGTCTCATTTTTTCTCAACACAACTGAATACAGGGCCCTGACGGGCACTGACGGCCGTTATTCCGTAAAAGTTATCGGGTTGTACAGCGATGTTGAAGGAGAATTCGGGACCGGCATACCCTACCCAAACCCGTTCAACAACAGCGTCAACATTCCCTTTATTATCAACATCCCGGGAGACGTGATGATGAACATCTACAACCTTGCGGGAGAAAAGGTAAGAGTCATGGTCTTTCAGGATGTTGCTGCCGGAAGCTATAATATTGTTTGGGACGGCTGCGGCAAGGACAACGCCCCCATGAGTTCAGGTCTGTATATCTATGCCCTGACCTTTAAAGGAAGGACATACAGCGGGAGGCTGATGAAGACCTCAGATGGGTCCTCACTGTCAGTCGGCAGCGGCCTTGAGCCTGTGATGATGCCACCCGTGACATCAATCCCGGAGCCGTCGTACCGTTTCCCGGTGGTATCTGAGGTTACCGCAGCAGATTATTATCCCGTCAGGCTGACTGATATCGTTCTTGCCGGCGATACCATAATGGATTTTATGCTCTCCCCCAGGCAGGCAATGCCTTTCATGGTGTCAGGAGACCACATATCCCGTTATGTAACCGGAGATTATAAATCTATGATTCTCAAAGGGGTCAACCTCGGTTCATCACCTCCCGGCTACTTTCCCGGAGAGATAGCTTATGCAATCAGTCCTGAGATGTATGAGAAGTGGATCAGCCGGATGGGTGAAGCAGG
Source organism: Bacteroidales bacterium UBA1458 (assembly GCA_002325785.1). Classification (GTDB taxonomy): domain Bacteria; phylum Bacteroidota; class Bacteroidia; order Bacteroidales; family VadinHA17; genus SR-FBR-E99. The sequence goes on from DCSU01000158.1 coordinate 28,218, forward strand.
GTTTAACTCGCTCAGGGTTTATACACTGCATCCGCCGGTATTCTACGAGAAGCTTGCCGAGTATAATCAACGGCACCCCGACAAGCCTGTGCTGCTCTTCCAGGGTATATGGCTGGAGGAGATTGAAGACGGATCCGACCCGGCAGCTTATGATCTCATCAACAGGCGCTCAGCCTTCAGTGGGGAGATTGCCGAGGTGATCGACTGCATCAATGGCAACGGCGATATAGCCTTCAGGTATGGCAAGGCATATGGTATCTACAAGACGGATGTATCGCGCTGGACGGCCGGTTACATAATAGGCCGGGAGGTAGCGCCGCAGGAGGTTGACACTACAAACAAATTCCATCCGGGTGTCAGCACCTATACCGGTACCCATTTCAGCATCACCGGAGGCAGCGCCGCGGAGGCCTTTGTTGCAGAGATGCTTGACAGGGTGATAGTGTTTGAAGAGTCGGAATACAATGTCAGCAGGCCGGTCAGTTTCTCAAGCTGGCCCACTCTTGACCCGCTGGATCATCCTACAGAGATTCACACCGACGAGGATGTGGCCTCATTTGACATAACAAAGATCAGCGGTGCAGGCACCCCACCCGGGATGTTCGCCAGCTATCACGCCTATCCCTACTACCCGAACTTCATCAGCCAGCAACCCTCATACCAGAGCTACAGCGACAGTGATGGGCCCAACAGCTACCTGGGATACCTTCATGCAATGAAGAATCACTACGGCAGCATGCCGCTGGTGATAGCCGAGTTCGGTGTACCATCAAGCTGGGGCAGCGCGCATCAGTCGTACAGCGAGATGCACCACGGCGGTTACTCCGAGATTCAGCAGGGCGAAAAGAACATGCGTATGATGAACAACATGCTCGACGCTGGTTGTGCCGGAGGATTCATGTTCGCGTGGATGGACGAGTGGTTCAAGCGCACATGGATTGTGCTCTATCTCGAGGCCTACGGACTTGATGGCGGGGCGGATGCCATCCCCACGAGGCAGCTCTGGCACAACGAAACCTCCCCCGAACAGTGCTTCGGCCTGCTGGCCTTTGACCAGAAGAGTGTTCCTGACCTGGTATCTTTCAATACTGACTCACCCGCGGGAACAGTCAGTTCAATCAGGGCTACAAATGATGAGGGATTCCTCTATCTTGAGATTAACACAGCCGCAGACCTCTCTCCTTCGGATGAGTTTATGGTGGCATTCGACACCTACCTGGGCAACACCGGCGAATCGACTCTCCCCGGGGGTGCCACCATTGCCAACAGGGCGGAGTTCCTGCTGACCTTCAGCCTTGATGATGATACGGCACTGCATCATGTGACACAGGCATATGACATGAACGGGTTGACAGTGCGTTTCAATCTTACCGACCCCGCCCTGCAGAAATACCGCAGCACCACCACTGACGGCGCACCATGGAAGGTGATGAGGTGGACCAATGACGGCTTTGAGCTCACCTACCAGGATATCGGCAGGGTGCCCCTCGTNNGAACATGCCGCCGCCTTCAGCGAAGGTAACAGGGCAGCCGTAGCATGGAACGGAAAGAGGATCAATATCAGGCTACCATGGACCATGCTTCACTTCTTTGACCCCACACAGATGAAGGTCAATGACGGGGCAGTATCGTATGACGGTGGGTACAACTTCGAGATCCTGACATCCACCTCTGACGGGATAGCGCTATCAGTGTACCACAACGGCACTGTCACCAACACCACCAACAGATACAGCTGGACGAAGTGGCTCATCGTTCCGCCAACAACAGAAAGAGAAAAAGCCTCACTTCATGTTATTGAAGAAGGCCTCGCTACAATTCCAGATTATTTGGATTAATAAAAAAGGTCTTGCGGTCTTG